>CAZRMA010000315.1:0-5003 GCA_964600655.1 uncultured Ignavibacteriaceae bacterium | reverse complement strand
CATGCATTGCAAGCCGGGATTAAATCGGATTGGCTTTTAAATTATAGAGGCGGTTCTTTCCTTATTGATTACACAGATAAGATTGCAAATGAATGTAGAATAGAAGGAGTCGCATTCGATAACATCTCTGCTTCTCAAGCTGTTCAAATCTATTCCGATGTTCAAAGTGAAGACAATAACATGGATGTTGTAAGATTAGAAAAAGCACCAAAGATAGCTGTTTATGTGCCCCCTGGTTTTGCACCATGGGATGATGCTGTTACTCTTGCATTAGAATACGCAAAAGTACCTTATGATAAAATTTGGAATGATGAAATTCTTAAAGGTGATCTTTCAAAATATGATTGGCTTCATCTTCATCATGAAGACTTTACGGGACAATATGGAAAATTTTATGCAAGCTTCAGCAATGCTCAATGGTACATCGATCAGCAAATGATGTATGAGAAAGATGCAAAAAAGAACGGCTATAAAAAAGTTTCAGACATGATGAAAGCTGTTGCCGAGACAATAAAAAATTTTGTTGGCAATGGCGGTTTTTTATTTGCAATGTGTTCTGCAACAGATTCTTATGACATTGCTCTCGCTGCACATAATGTCGATATTTGTGCTGAGATGTATGATGGTGATGCTGCTGATCCGGATGCACAGCAGAAACTGGATTTTTCAAATACACTTGCATTCACAAATTTTAAATTAGAAATGAATCCTTATGTTTATGAATACAGTGATATTGATATTCAGCCGAATGAAATAGGAAATTTCCAAAATGATTATTTTACTTTGTTTCAATTCTCTGCCAAGTATGACCCCGTCCCTACCATGCTAACTCAAGATCACACAAATGTTATTAGGGGATTTATGGGACAAACAACAATGTTTCGAAAAAAGGATATTAAATCTTCAGTGATTATTTTAGCACAGCGTGAGGGTACTGATCAAATAAAATACATCCATGGAAATTATGGAAGAGGCACTTTCACTTTTTACGGCGGGCATGACCCTGAAGATTACCAGCACGCTGTTGGCGATCCGCCGACAGATTTGGCACTGTACAAAAACTCCCCGGGGTACAGATTAATATTAAATAATATTTTATTTCCTGCAGCAAAAAAGAAAAAGCAGAAAACTTGAGATGAGCAAACGCCAAATATTTCTAAACTTTGTTCATGATAAAAGTAAAATAAAACAGATACTTGTTTTAAGAAACGGACTTTTAGGGGATACAGTTTTTATCACTTCACTACTAAAAAGACTAAATCAAGCTTTCCCTGATGCAAGTATTGACATTATTGTTGGACAAAGTGCAGGAGACGTTTTAAATAATTTTCCGGGTGTTAGAAAAATTATTCCATTTAAGTTCGACTTTTCTATTTTTTCGATTTTAAAACAAATAATATTTTTTATATCGCTTATTCCTAAAAGATATAGTTTATTAATAATTCCAGAAGTAAATCCCCATTATACTATTGTTGGAAAATTTTGTTTTCCAAAGAAGCTGGCTTCATTCACTAACCCAATCGGATTTTCAGATTATCAAATTAATCGTCCACATAAAAAAGCACTACTTGCAGATACTGAACTTGTAAAAGAATGGACTGAAATTGATGGAAATGACAAGCCGCAGGTTTTTGTCACCAATGAAGAAAAATTAAAAGTGAAGCAATTCTTAAAAAAATTTGATGTAAATGATAATGATAAAATTCTCTTTTTCAATCCCGGAAGCAGTAAGCAATATTCTGAAAAGGATTGGCCGTTTGAAAACTATGCTCCTGTCGCAGATCATTTTAATAATAAATACGGTTATAAAGTTGTATTTAATGGATTAAAAAGAGACAAAAACGATTTTGATAAAATTGCTGCTCAGATTAAAGGTAAAGCTATAATGCTTGCAGGAGAAGATGCAATTGATGTACGAAGCATGTTTGCATTAATTAGCATATCCGATTTAGTTTTTGGAGTAGATACCGGGCCAATTCATATTGCAACTGCGCTAGATGTTCCAGTACTTTGTTTGATGGGATACATGAATCCCGAAGATACTGGCCCCTATAATCCAAATATTCCTGTTAATATTTTAACATCAGACATGCCATGTATTCCATGTGTACATGCAAATCCAAAACCAGCCCAGTGGGAAGAGGTTTGTAAATTTAACAAGCCTGTTGAATGCATGAAGAGAATAACCCCGGAAAAGGTTATTTTTGAATTAGAAAAAATATTAAATCTTAAAGGTCATTGACAGATGAAAAAATTGAAAATAAAAAATTCTACAAAGGAGTTTGCAATTGGAAAAATAGTTTGTGTAGGACGAAACTATGCTGAGCACGCAAAGGAATTGGGAAATGAAATTCCAGATAAACCTGTAATATTTTTAAAACCAAGCAGCGCAGTGATTTTTAATAGCGATAAAATTTCATATCCTGATTTCTCTAATGAAATGCATCATGAAGTTGAGCTTGTATTATTGATTGGAAAAACAATTAAAAATGCAGACAAAGAAACATCTGCACAAGCAATTGCTGGTTATGGTGTGGGGCTAGATATGACTTTGCGTGATATCCAAAGTGAGCTGAAGAAAAATGGACATCCATGGACGATTGCAAAATGTTTTGATACTTCTGCAGTTTTAAGTGAATTCATTTTAAAACAAGATTATAATTTAACTTTGGAAGAAGGAATATCTTTAAAAGTAAATAGTGAAGTAAAGCAAAAAGAAAAATTAAATAAAATGATTTTCAATCCGGTTGAGATCGTTGAATACATTTCTTCACTTATGACTTTGGAAGAAGGAGATTTGATCTTTACCGGAACTCCGGCTGGAGTAAGTAAAGTGGAAAAGGGAGATAAGCTTTTTGCAGAGATAAAAAATATTGCTTCTTTAAAATGTGAAGTTGTTTAATATTTTATAGTTGGATTATTTATTTAAGCTGCTTAATGCTTTTTTAATCAAATCTTCCAAAGATGTATTCCCGTCCTCACTTAAAACTTCTCTAACAACTTTCTCAGCAGTTTTTGAATTGTAACCCAAGGTAGTCAAAGCGGAAACCGCTTCATTTTTTATACTGAAAGGAATTGCTGTACTGCCTTCTTCAACAATTTTATCTACTTTAGTTTTTAACTCCAGAACTAATCGTTCAGCCGTTTTCCTCCCAATTCCAGGGACAGCAACAATTCTTGAAACATCGGAAGATTCGATTGCATTTTTTAAATCATCTATTCGGATTCCGGATAAAATGCTAAGTGCAATTTTAGGTCCGATTCCATTAACCGAAATTAATAATTCGAACATTTCTTTTTCTGATTCGGTAAAAAATCCGAACAGAGTAATTGAATCTTCTTTAACACTTGTATGAATATATAGTGATGCAGTTTCTTTATCAGAAATATTTTCAAAAGTGTTTATTGAAATATTGACTACGTAACCAACACCGCTAACATCAAGAAGAATTCTTGTTGGTTTTGAAGAAATTATTTTTCCGGTTAAAAATCCTATCATATGCAGTTAAAAATAAATAATAAAAATCAACTTTAGAAAGATTGCGCTGAAAATTGTATATACAATTTATCAATAAAACAATTGAACTTTTTAAAATAAATTAATCATGAATTAATTATTTTCTCAGGATAAGCTTCTAGATAAGCTTTCCAGTCTTTGCTTTTTTTAATTGGCTTTTTAATTCTAAATGCATGGCATAAAGCAACAGCTAATGCATCGCTTTCATCGTATTTCATTTTTTCTTTCTTAAGGTCTAATAAGTTAGATACCATAAAAAAAACTTGTTCCTTGGATGCTGCGCCATTTCCAACTACTGATTTTTTAATTTCGCGCGGGGAATATTCGCTTGTTGGTATTTTATTATGAACTGCGGCAAGAATTGAAACTCCTCTCGCATATCCAATTTTCATTGCAGACTGAACGTTCTTTCCATAAAAAGCAGTTTCTATTGCAAACTCATCTGGTTTGTATGTTTTAATAACTTTATCTAATTCATCGTAAATAATTTGAAGCTTTGAGGCGAGGGCTAAAGTTTTGGGGAGTTTTATTAAACCGTTTTTAACACGAATGTTTTCATTTTTATTTTGATTAATAATCCCAAAACCTGTAAAATTTGTTCCGGGATCAACTCCTAATATTATCATTTATAAAGTATAAATTAAATTTGAAAACTATTCTTCAATAATTGAAGCCTCATCAATATCGGCGTTTGAAAAAACGTTTTGAACATCATCGCAATCTTCCAACGAATCAATTAGTTTTATAACCTTTTCTACATCTTCACCGGTTACTGTAATATGATTTTTAGCTACCCATTGAAGCGAAGCATTTTCTGGAGTGTATTCTTTATCAACCAATGCTTTTCTAACAGTTTCGAAATTTTCCATTGCTGTTGTAATTTCAAAAAAATCTTCTTCTGTTTGAAGATCTTCTGCCCCGGCATCCAAAACTATTTCTAAAACTTCTTCTTCCTGTTTGTCATCTTTGGGTAAAGTGATAACACCTTTTCTATCAAACATCCATGCTACAGAGCCGCTTTCACCCATGCTTCCACCGCTTTTGCTGAATAAATGCCTTACTTCAGCAACTGTCCTATTTTTGTTGTCTGTGGCTACTTCAACAAGCACAGCAACTCCGCTTGGTCCATATCCTTCATAAGTAAATTCATGATAGCTAACACCTTCAAGTTCTCCAGTAGCTTTTTTTATTGCACGATCAATATTATCCGCCGGCATGTTTTGAGATTTCGCATTATCAACAGCAAGCCGTAATCTTGGGTTACCAACTGGATCCCCTCCGCCTTCACGGGCAGCGATTGTAATTTCTTTAATTAATTTGGTAAACATTTTACCGCGCTTTGCATCCAGCGCACCCTTTTTTCTTTTAATGGTTGCCCATTTACTATGCCCTGACATGAAATTTACTCCTGATATTTTTCTTTAATTCTTATGTCTTTAATTTTAAACTGGGGGAAAGTTCTTCTATCTCGAACACTTTTATCAAC
>CAZRMA010000314.1:0-5005 GCA_964600655.1 uncultured Ignavibacteriaceae bacterium | reverse complement strand
ATGTACCGACAAAACAAAATCCTTGTTTAGTTGATTGTCCAAGATTCGATATGATAACTGTTCAGCAATCCCCTGAAAAAGGGCCTGATGTTGTTACTATGGACGAACTTCAAAAAGATTATTTGCCTGTTATTTTTTCACACCGGGTTCATTCTCAAATGTCTGAAATGTCCGGCGGGTGCGCTAATTGCCATCATTACAATACCTCCGGTCCTATTCAGCCATGTAAAAATTGTCACGAAGCTGAAAGAAAAAGAGAGGATATATCTAAGCCTGACCTTAAAGGGGCATATCATAGATTATGCATGGATTGCCACAGGCAATGGAGCCATTCAACTAATTGCACCTCATGCCATGAATTGAAAAACAAAAATAATATTGCTTCTCAAGAGGAAAAGGTAAAAGAAATTTCCGGCAAATCACATCCTAAAGTAAATGAGCCAACTAAGATTGTGTTTAATACTAATTCTCCCAAAGGAAAGTTTGTAACATTTTTTCACAACGAACACACAAAATTATTTTCAATTGATTGTGTGAGCTGCCATAAAGATGAAAACTGTATTAAATGTCATGATGTAAGTAAAACTTCTCAGCCTAATAAAATAAAATCCAACATCAGCTTTAATGAACAGCATCAAAAATGTTTTACTTGTCACGGAAATGATCCATGTACAAAATGCCACATGAATAAAGAAATGCAGCCGTTTGATCATGCAGTAACTGCGGGCTGGAAACTAAATAGATTTCATAAAGATTTAGAATGTCAGAAATGTCATGGAAATACAAATAAGTTTGTTAAATTAAATAACACATGTACTTCATGCCATAAAAATTTTGTTCCAGGTAAGTTTGAGCACAAAATTACCGGAGTAAAACTAGATGAAATACATACGGAAAATTCATGTGAAGATTGTCATATAGATAATAACTTTGCTGTTAAACCATCCTGCGATAATTGCCATGAAGGGTTTAAATTTCCAGCTAAGGTCCCTGGAATAATGGTAAAGGTTTCGGATAAGTCGATTTCTAAATAAGAAATGATTGTGTGAATAGAATTGAAAACCATGTTTCATAAAATAGGTTATAAATTAATTGTTGCAGTTGGATTAACTTCAATAATTATAATAGGAATATTTGCTTTCTTCAATATTCAAACGCATACAAACGATCTTTTCAAACAGGCGGAAGTCCATGTAAATCAGCTTAGCGAAACAGTTAAGTACAGCACTAAGTATGACATGCTGTACAATCAGCGTGAACATATTCATAAAATTATAACTGCTATAGGTGAACAATCTGATATTTACAATGTAAGAATCATTAACAAGCTTGGCGAAATTATTTATTCATCCAATAAAGAAGATATTGGAAAGATGGTTGATAAAAAAGCTGAAAGCTGTTATGCATGCCACGCGGAAGATAAACCATTAGAAAGCCTGCCTATTAAGGATAGAACAAGAATTTATAGACTTCATCCTGATTCTACAAGGTTAATGGGAATTATCGATCCCATTTATAATGAGCCCTCATGCTGGCAGGCTGATTGTCATGCACATGAAAAAAGTCAAAAAATCTTAGGCGTACTTGATATTACTATGCCATTAGACAGGATTGATCAGCGAATTGCAAGCAGTGAAATGGAAGTAGTAATCTTCTCCATTATTGCTGTTCTTGCGGTCAGTTTTATTATTGGTTTTTTTGTAAGGCGATGGATTGATAAACCTGTAAATGAACTATTAACTGCTACTCAGCATGTTGGCTCTGGGAATTTAAATTATACTATTCAGTATAATAAGCATGATGAAATTGGTTCCCTGGCAAAATCGTTTAACAACATGACTTTGAAATTATCAGAAGCAAGACTGCAATTATTTCAATCTGATAAAATGGCTTCGTTGGGAAGATTGGCCGCAGGCGTTGCTCATGAAATTAATAACCCGTTGACAGGAGTTTTAACTTACAGCAGCTTTTTATTAAAAAGAACCAAAGACAACCCTGAAATGCAGGAAGACTTAAAAGTAATTGTTAGAGAAACTAAAAGAAGCAGAGAAATTGTTAAAAGCTTGCTTGACTTTGCCAGGCAATCAGTTCCTAAAAAAAATATTGCTGATTTAAATGAAATAATTGAAAGAGCAATTACTGTCATAGAAAATCAATTAACAATTAAGAAAATTGAGTTGGTTAAAAATTTTGATACTAGTCTTCCAAAGCTTACTTTGGATGCAAATCAAATGCAGCAGGTATTTATCAACTTAATTGTTAATGCATCGGATGCCTTAGAAAGTTCAAATGGGAAAATTATTGTTTCAACAAAATTTATTAAGCTTTCTCCATACGGAATAACACATATCAAACATGCAGTTTGCCCCAAAAGACATGAATTAATAGATAATGAAGTTAAGATTGATGGAATGCCTTCTATAAAATTAAAAGTATTTTCGAATGATAAAGAAAGCTTCATTCACTTAGACCCGGTTTATGGAAAACATAGGAATCAATTTAATTCTTTTAATTTAAAAGCTGATGTACAATTTTTATGTCCTGAATGCAGCTATTCATTAATGGCTCCAAACAAAAAATGCCCCGTGTGTAATTCTTCAGTATTCACATTTGAAATTCCTTCTCAAGGGATGTATGAATCTTGCATAAATAAAGAGTGTACTTGGGAGAAATGGGAGTCAATTGATATGCAGGGCCAAAAGGATTATGCCGAAATTAAGATAGAAGATAACGGCAGTGGAATAACAAAAGATGATTTGTCAAAAATATTTGAGCCATTTTTCAGCACCAAAGGACAAAAAGGAACCGGACTCGGATTAGCTGTTATTTGGGGAATTGTTGATAATCACGATGGAACTATCGAAGTTTCAAGTGAACTTAAAAAAGGTACGACATTTACCATAAGGCTGCCGATAAAATTATAAATTGTAAATATGAAAAAACAGATAGACATATTGGTTGTCGATGACGAACAGGTTATAATTGATGCTGTAAATAAAATTTGCTCTTCAGAGGGATTCTCTGTTGATACTTCTTTGGACGCAATTGATGCATTAAAAAAAATTGATAGTAATATCTATAATTTAATTGTCTGCGATATAATGATGCCCGAGCTGGATGGATTCGAATTTCTCGATCAACTTCATATTCGAAAAAAAGATACTCCTGTAATAATGACTACCGGGTTTTCGACAGTTGAGAATGCAGTTAAATCTCTCTACAAAGGTGCAATCGATTTTATTCCCAAACCTTTTACGGTAGATGAAATTCTTAATTCGATTTTTCGGGGAATGAAGTATTTGGAAATACAGGATAAGATTAAAGCACAAAAAGAAGGCGATGACACTTCAACGATAATTTATGTTACTTGTCCTTCTAAATATTTCCGGCTTGGTTATTCAAGTTGGATAGCATCCGAAAGCAGCGGATCTGTTTTAGTTGGTGTAACAGACTTATTTTTAAAAACAATAGATTCAATTACTCAAATAGAAACTTTCAAAATCGATGATGAAGTTGTACAGGGTAATCCCTTGGCATTCATTTCAACAAAAGATGAATTAACACACACAGTTTTGAGCCCGATTTCAGGAAGAATAATTGAACAAAATCAAAAATTAATTAATAACTCAAGTTTAATTGAAAAGGATCCTTATTTCGAAGGATGGTTTTATAGAATCATACCTTCTGATTTTGAATACGAATTAAAAAATTTAACAGCATGCAGTTCAGATAGGCTTTAATTTTTTAGAGAAGAATTTTTATTATTTAGGGAGAAAGAAAATGGCACTCTTTATTTTAGCAGTAATATTATTCATCGCAGCCGATATAGTTATCAGGTATCTCGGCAAAAAGATGACTGAAAAGAAAAATAAACAAGAACGTGAAGTTGCACTAAAAGAAAGCTTGAATCTTGATTATAGCAGCGAAGCCAAAACACTTAAACGTGCGGAAATTAAAGATCCCAAAGCTAAAATTTTATGCGTCGATGATGAACCAGTTATCCTGGACAGTTTCAGAAAAATTTTGGTGTTGGAAGGTTACTCTATTGACACAGTTGAAAATGGAAAAGAAGCCCTGGGCTTAATTCAAACACATCATTATGATTTTGTATTTACGGATCTTAAAATGCCTATTATGGATGGAGTTGATGTTGTAAAATCAGTAAAACACATGCGGCCGGATATTGATGTTGTTATCATTACAGGCTATGCAACAGTGGAAACAGCAGTGGAATGTATGAAATACGGAGCAATGGATTATGTACAAAAACCTTTTACAGAAGATGAGCTTACAGTTTTCGTAAATAAACTCTTAATTAAGCGCCAGGATAAAATTCAGAAAACACTTAAACCGAAAGTCCACATTACACATCTTAAAGAAGTTGAAACAACTAAAGCCGGTGAGTTTGCAATTCCCGGCGGCGTCTTCATTTCCGAAGGCCACTGCTGGGCAAGCGTAGGAGAAAACGGAGCAGCTAATATTGGGATAGATGATTTTGCTAAAAAATTAATCGGGAAAATAGATTCAATAGAATTTCCAAATCTCGGAATGGTTGTTTCAAAAGGACAAAATCTTTTTAGCGCAAAGCAAGGAAATAGAGTGGTTGCTTTTAACTCTCCTTTAAGCGGCAAGGTAACAAAGGTGAATAAATTTTTAAGAGAGAATATCGAAGGTCTCGATCAAAACCCTTATGAGGAAAATTGGGTTTGCTCTATTGACGCAGAAAATCTTGATACTGAATTACCAACATTGAAAATAGGAAAAGCGGCAGTATCATTCTACCATTCAGATATTGATAACTTCAAAACATTTATTCAAAAAATGCCCAAAGTTGAAAAAGAAAAAGCAGGAATTAATAACGGCGAATTATACGTTGGTCAATTAGAAAATTTAGATGACAAAAATTGGTCAATGTTTGTAAGCGAATTTTTTAAAAGATAATTTTTTCCTACACAAATAACTCACTAACCCTCAAGGTCTCATTTCCCTTGAGGGTTTTTTATTT
>CAZRMA010000313.1:0-5014 GCA_964600655.1 uncultured Ignavibacteriaceae bacterium | reverse complement strand
ATCATACAGAGAAGCCAATCATTTTTAATTTGCTTGATGCTGAAAAACATACCGGAATTAAATTAACAGAAAGTTATGCAATGCATCCTGCGGCATCTGTGTGCGGATTGTATTTTGCTCATCCCGGATCAAGATATTTTAATGTAGGTAAAATTGGAAAAGACCAAGTGTTGGATTATCATAAAAGAAAAGGATTAAGCATTGAAGAAATGGAAAAATGGCTTAGCCCGATTCTGAATTATGATGAAGGGGAATAAAAATTAATTTCACTGAATCATAAATTCAAAACTACCAATTGTTATCCTTTCAAAAAAGAAGTTACGTCTTGTGAGCATGTCCTTTCTCCCCAAAAACTCCTTCAATAAAAAATATTGGAACAAGCCGAGTTAAGCACAGTAAAAGAGTCATCTTTAATTCATCATGCAGCAATAAATATTAATGTGAATACAAAATCCGGGGATTAAGATGAAAACAATTTTACAAATCACTACGTCCTTAATAATATTTTCCTATTTAGTATTCACGCAGGTTCAAGTCGATTCAATAGACGTTCAAGCGAACTTTTTCGGGCCGTTTAATAAAACAACTGCGGAAATTTATTTTGTGAATTATTCTAATTTAGACAGTTTGGAAACAAGGTTTATTTTTTCAATTAATCAGTCATCAATCATTTCTAATCTATGGCTTCAAATAAACAACCAAATGAAAAAAGCCGAAACGTTTGGAAGAAGAACCGGAACAAACATATATAGAGAAATAATAGGGCGCAGAATAGACCCGGCGTTGCTATTTAAAATTGATAATGGAAGATATTCGCTAAATGTATTTCCTATTAGAAAAAATAAAAGAACAAAAGTTATAATTGAATATTATTCTATTTTAGAAACTGATGCTTCGGGAGTTCCGGCCTGGTACTTCAATTCATCACAAATAGAGGAAGCAAATAAAACTTTAACTCTTGAATCCCAACAACCCGAAAATACTATAGGGGATTTTAATAATTTAAATAGAGGGTTAAAACAAGCAATAATTTTAACGGGAAAATCTGTTGAGCAATTCCAGAAAACTATTAAGCAGATAGACAGATACTATATTGCATGGAACTATAAATATATTTTTAATAATCAAAATTATTATAATAGTAGCTGCCAGTACAAACAAACTATAAAGCCCACGAAGATAGATAATGGTAAAAAGCAAAACACATATTTTGCAATTAATACTAAAGAGATTTTTATTCCGCTAGCGCTAAAGAAATTATTAAAAACGGTTAAACAAAGTGACAGTACTTTTGTAGAATTGTTTGGACATGATGAGATGACAAAAGATTTATTAATTTATTTAAGTATTAATAAAAATGTTAGTTTCAAAATTAATAATAATAGAGGTTGGTTAGCTGATAAATCTAACTGGCATAATGACAATAATAAAACAATATATATTGATTCTAATTTTCAATTAAATCCCATTATTGAAAAATTCAAAACAACAAGCAATTCAACAAAAATTTATTGCCCATTTCTTAATATTTATAGTGAATACCTGGAAAGCTTATCCAAACCATTTTCATATCAAGAAGAAAAGGGGTATTTGAATTCCCGCCTTTCCAAAATTGTAATTGAAGACGATAAGAGGGCGCTGCAAATAAAAGACAGATGGGTTAAAGTTGAAAAGGAAAGTGATTTTAATAACAATAACATTGAAGAAGAACCAATGTATTTCGTTGCAGTTGAGGAAATGCCTGAACCTATTGGGGGAATAAAGTTTTTTGAAGATCGGCTCTTTTATCCAATTGAAGACACAATCATAACCGGCAACCATAAAGTTTATGTTAAAACTTTGGTAAATAAAATAGGTAAACCTTCTAATATTGAAATAATTAAATCGGATGATATTCTATTGTCTAAAATCAGCAGATTTGTTGTTAGTCTTTCCGATTGGAAACCTGGTAAGCAAAGAGGGAAGCCAGTTGTTGTTGCTGTGATGCTTCCAATAAAATTTTATTCTGATTCTGTTAAAACAGAGCAGAATAAAGATAAGATTAAAAGTTACGTAATTGATAAGAGGGTCTTCAAAATTAAAATTAGTAATAGAAAGTGTTACTTGTTTGAAGAAGATTATAATTCAACTAAGTCAAAAAGATTAGAATTTAAATCTGAAAAGTTTTTTGACTTACTTTATGAACATCCTGAATTTATTGAGCCGGTTTATAAAGCACTATATCAGTCAAAGTTAGATGGATTAGGAATTAAATTAACGAACAAAAACAATAAAAGAATAAGTTATTTTATTGCGAATTAATTCTTCAGCGCAGATATTTATTTATACAAAATTTTTCCAATTGTCCCCAAACCCATTTCCCATTCGTTATACTAATAAACAATTAAAACCATAGATTATTTAATACTAAATAAATTAGTTTGAAATTATATCTTCTTTTAGCAAATTCACAATAAACTTATTAGGAGGCTCGAATGACAAAATTTATGTATTTATTCAGAGGCGGTGATGCCGCCATGCAGCAAATGTCACCGGAACAGAAACAGGCTCATATGCAGGAATGGGGCGTTTGGATGAAAGATCTTGCACAAAAAGGAATTTTAGTTGATGGCCTGCCTCTTTCAAAAGAAGGAAAACGTGTTACTAAAAAAGGTAAAGTAATTAGCGATGGACCATTTATTGAAGGGAAAGAAATAGTTGGCGGATATCTAATTGTTAACGCAAAAGATCTTGAAGCCGCCGCAGAAATCTCTAAAGGATGCCCTATTTTTCATAACAACGGTGAAGTTGAAGTAAGAGAAATCTTAAGCATGGATATGTAAATAATTTAATGAAAAGGATTGCCATTTAATTTTTGGCAATCCTTTAAATTTATGATTATTAAGAAATTCCAGTAATTTTAATAAAGAGAAGATTATGCAATTCACAGTACAAAAAACAATTAATGCACCAGCAAAAATTATTTATTCTGCATGGCTTAATAGCGTTGAACATTCAAAAATGACTGGCGGTAAAGCAAAGACCACTGATAAATTAAATAGTAAATTTACAGCCTGGGACGGCTATATAACCGGGAAAAACGTAGAGTTGATTCCCAATAGTTATATTAAACAAGTATGGCGGACAAGCGAGTTTGCAAAAAATCAGCCTGATTCAATTCTTGAATTAAAATTTATAAAAATTAGTTCAAAAAAGACCAAAGTAATATTAAAGCATTCCAAATTAGAAGACATAGATATTCATTATAAAAAAGGCTGGGGTACGCATTATTTTACCCCAATGAAAGAATATTTTGAAAGCAAGTAATCAAACTCCGGACATTTGTATAGCCAAGGTTAATGATTAACTCGATTAATACTTAGTCTGATTAAAAAATATTTCTTATCTTTAACCATCACCAAAAAGATGGTTGCCTTTGGAGATTAACAATTCATTAGATCACCTATTTAGATATGAGTATGGAAAACTTGTATCACTTCTAACCGCAAAATTTTCTTCACAAAGAATTGAATTAATTGAAGATGCCGTCCAGGAAGCACTTTTAAAAGCGATGCAAATCTGGGGGTACAAAGAAATTCCTCAAAATCCTTCTGGCTGGCTTTACAAAACAGCAAAAAATTATTTGATCGATCAATTAAGAAGAGAAAGGAAATCGGTTGATATAGAAATATCAACAAAAAAAATGCTTTCTGAAATTGAATTAAAAGACGAAGATATTTTAAGCAGCCTTTCAGATGATCAATTAAAAATGATATTCGCATGCTGTCACCCCTCTTTAAATTTAACTGAACAGATAATGTTAAGTCTAAAATTAATTGGCGGACTTGGATTATCTGAAATAGCAAATGCTCTTATGAAAAATGAAGAGGCAGTTAAAAAAGCAATTACAAGAGCAAAACAAAAGTTTAAAGAAAAAGTTGGCGAATTGGCCATTCCTGAAGGAAGAGAATTATTTGATAGACTTGAAGCTGTCTTAAAAGTAATTTATTTAATTTTTAACGAAGGCTATAAAGCGACTGAAGGTGAGACTTTAATTAAAAAAGATATTTGCGATGAAGCAATTAGGATGGCATTAATTTTACACAACAATGATATATGCGATACAGCAGAATTAAATGCTCTGCTTGCACTAATGTTTTTTAATGCTTCAAGGTTTGATGCAAGGCTGGATGAAAATGGAAAACTATTAACACTTGATAAACAAAACTATTCTCTATGGAAACAGAATTATATAGAACAAGGTTTACAATTCTTAAATAATTCTTCTCGCGGGACGAGTATTTCAGAGTACCACATTGAAGCAGTAATCGCAAGCATCTATTCCACTTCAAATAGTTTTGAGGAAACAAATTGGGAAGCAATTTTAAGATTGTATAATGTTTTACTGGATATAAATCCATCTCCCATTATTAAGCTAAATAGATTGGTGGTTCTTGAAAAAGTGAATGGAACAAATGAGGCGTTAAGCCAAATTACAGAATTGGAAAAAGATGGTGAGATTTCAAATAATTATCTGCTTTACACAATCAAAGCTGATTTTCAAAAAACTTTAGGAAATATCAATGAAGCAAGAGAACTGCTTAAAAAAGCAATTGAGTTAAATGACAATTCAATTGAGAAAAATTTTTTAATAAATAAATTGGAAAGTATAAAATAAAAGCAAATATAAGATTACAGAAAAAAGTCATAATAAATTACCATTCATCATTTTTTTATTGCCAAATAATTTAATAATTATTAATAAGCTACTATGAATAATATATTTTTGGGAGTTACCAATGGAAGCTGCATTACAAAATGATTTTAAAACCAAGCTTACTGAAAGAAAAAGAAAATTAGAATCCACAATTGCTGCCCAGAATGAACCCAGCCACTTGCTGGATCTTCTTAATGAAGTTGATTTGGCACTGGATAGAATAGAAGCAGGAACTTATGGTATTTGTGAAGTTTGCCATGGAACTATTGAAGAAGATAGATTAATGGTTGACCCTTTAATTACCGTTTGTTTGGGAGA
>CAZRMA010000312.1:0-5037 GCA_964600655.1 uncultured Ignavibacteriaceae bacterium | reverse complement strand
GTTTCAGTCATTTTAATGTCTGAAGTAACAAAATAATCTTCATCTATATTTATTTTCAAATTTAAATTTTTGTTTTTTAAACTCTGTTCATATAGTGCCTTGCTTTCATTGATTAATTGTAGTACTTGAATTTTTTCTGGATTATAAGGCATTTTCCCAAGCTGCATTCTTGACCATTCCAGAAGGTTTTCCATTAGACTAAAAGCTTGCTTAGAAGTACTTAAAGCATCATGAATCAATTCCTCCGCGTCCTCTTTAACTAAATTATCATCTACCATAATTTCCAATAAGTTCATGAGTGCTCCTAAAGGATTTCGCAAATCATGAGAAAGAATGGAAAAGAACTTGTCTTTTGAATTGTTAATTTCAACGAGTTCATCATTAACTTTTTTAATTTTGTCTTCGTATACTTTTTGTGAATTAATATTTGTACATGAACCTATAAATCCCATGAAAATATTTTCTCTGCTAATTCGGGGAGTTCCGTTAATAATCATCCATTCATAGTTTCCATTATTATTTTTAAATCTGAATTGAAAAGTAAAAGGAGTTTTTAAACGAAAAGCATTTTTATAAGTGTCAAGCAATTTTTGAAAATCTTCCGGATGCACATTCTTTAACCAATGCATTCCTAACTGTTCGCCAATTTTTTCACCTGTATAATCCAGCCAGATTTTGTTAACAAAGCTGAACAAGCCTTCAACATCAGCAATCCATATCATTACCGGAGCTGAATTTGCCATATTTTCGAATCGTGCCTCATTATCTTTTGCAAATTCTGCTTTCATTTTGTGAGTAGTGAAATCAGCCAAAGTCAGTAAATAAAATTTGGAATTAAGTTCATTCGAAAATTCATAATTAATTATTAATAGTGCATAGAAATAATTATTATCACTTTTTTTAATCCTTAGTTCAATTATCATTTGTTTTGATGAACCATGGGCTTTTTGAAGGGCTTCATAAAATTTTGAACCGTCATCAGGGTGAATAAAATAATCAATTTTTTTTCCAATGATTTCTTTAATATCCATTTCAAGCATTGCTGAGCATTGCGCATTTAGCTTTAACACAATTGAATTCTGGTCAAGTATTAAATGAGCTAAGGGGAAATTATCGAATTGAAAAGATGTTTTATTACCCTGGCTTTTGTCGAAGAGAAAGTGAATTAAATTATTTGGGCTTTCCATTAATTCATGCTCAATAATTAAGGATTCAGTAATAATTAATAATTCAATATTGTAAGATGATAAATACTATTAAACAAACTTATTTTAAAATAAATGTTGACAAGCTCAAATTATAAAAATTGAATATGAAATACTCCATTTTTATTTCATTTACAGAATATAAAATTATTTAGTTAATAAAATTCACTTAAATGAGAATTTCTATTGTAAATAATCAAAATAAGATTCTCAATTTATCATCTAAAAACATGAAATGTTTTTGCAAGACAAGTTTTATGATTAATCATAGTTTAGTCCTAAAATATGAAATAATCTACAATTTTCTTAGTTAATGCCTGTGTCTCCTTGAAACAAGTTATTGAATTAATGCAGTAATTATTGCAAATCCTAAAGGAAAAAAATACCGTAATTGAATTTGTAAAAAAAAGTGTAAGTACAATTTACTTAACAAATTATGGTATTGCCCTTGTATAACCACAATTGTTAAAAAGAGAGAGAATCTAGAAAATAAAAAAGATTAGGATGGCAAATGAAAATTCAAAATACGTTAACTAAAAGAAGGGATAATAAAATGTTCAAATATTTATTATCAATATTGTTACTGTCACTGCTGGTTATTGGCTGTAACCAGGAGTCTAATTTAGTATCTCCTCAGGATACTGTAAATAACAGTCAAGTTGTAAGCGAACCAAACTGGATTACTTTACCAAGTAGTTTATCTTTAAAGAAAGATGTTTCTGTAAGTAAATGGATTTCAGGGAATGATGAATCTTTATTAGAAATAAACACCGGTTATGCTGGCGGGCCTATGGGCTGGATTTCAATCACAGCAAATGCAAGATTTCAACGCTACTCATTTTGGGGAACTAGATATATAACAATGTCTATCAATGATCAATGTGGGGTTGCAGATTTTTCACCTTCCGGCAGTTTTTATAGGCCAGTTATTTATAATTTAACTATCCAAGGAATCGATGTAAGCAAAATAAATCCATATACCGTAAGCTTTGTTTACATGGCAGAAGATGGCAATTATTATAAAGCCAACTATGATAAAATATATGTAGATAAGCAAGCTGGAAAGTTACAGGTAGTAAATGCAGAGCTTCCTCATTTTTCAAGATATGGATTTGTTAATTAGGATATAAAAAGTAACTAAAAGTGCAAAAATCCAATAACATATTTGATACAGAATTGACAAAGCTTTTGAGTGAATATTTTGATCTCGAAAGCTTTGGCAAACTAAACTTTAATCTAATTCAAGAAAAAGATGAAGAGGGCATTTCTGAAAAAATAAATAGTTTCTATAAAGAACAATTACAAATAAATATTGACAGCAGTGCTGAAAGAATTAAGGTTGACAGAATTATAACATTTTCAGAAAAAAAATTAGAGTTCAATCAATTTTTTGAATTATTATTAGAGCTTGGTTCAATATGTGAGTTATGTGGTAAATTGGATTTGGCTGTTGAAATATTTAGAAAAGCCAATAAATACAGCTTAAGTGATAACCAGAATGCAGATTTGCTTTTTAGATTGGCAAACGTATACAGCAAAAGGGCGGATTGGTCTAAATGCATGACAACTTTAGGGGAAGCCGCTCTTCAATATAAAACTTGCGGTAAAATAACCGGTATAGCTAAATGTGAAAATTTGTTGGGAACTATTTTCGGAGAGTTGGGGGATATGGAAAATGCAAAAAATCATTTTTCTAACAGCCTGTCACTTATTGAGTCTAAAACAGAACCTGAATTAGAAGCTAAGCTTGAATCTAATTTAGGTTTAATTGAAAATATTACTGGCAATCCAGCCGGGGCATTGATGCATTTGCAGAATGCATTTAAGATTCATAAATCATTAGATAATCTTAGAGAGGCTTCTGAAAATAAATTTAATATCGGCTTAATATATTTAGAAACGGCAAATTACACTTCAGCAATAAACGAATTTGACGAGGGAATCAAGTCTGCAAAAATGGGAAATTATTTGCCAATGTTATGTTTAACATATCATGCAAAATCTCAGGCTTTGATTGCCATTGACACAATGGCGGAAGCTCTTGAGTTTGCAGATAAAGCACTGGAGTTAAGTCATTTAATTGATGATAAATTAACTCTGGCAGATATATATAAAGTAAAAGGGATATTAGAAAGAAAACTTAAGAAGTTCAGTTCCTCAGAAAATTTTTTGCTGAGCAGTTTAAGAATAAACACTTCTTTAAAAAATGAAATGAACATAGCCGAAACTTCCCTTGAGTTAGCGCAGCTGTATATGGAATTAAATAATTTAGAGTTAAAAAATTCTTACTTGCGAAGTTCGTTAAACTATTTCAAAGAAATAAATGCTTCAATTAAAGTGAAACAAATAGAAGAAATGTTAGATTATCAGGCCGCATAAACAAGATTTAAAATGACAAACAATAATGAAAATATAGTTGTTGACCTCAAAAATCTAATACAAAAATATATGTCAGAAGACCTGACTAAAAGCTTTATTAATAAACTTGAAGAGGACCATTCATTAAATAGAAAGACACTTGAACTTTCTGAAATTGACAAAGCACAGGTACAATATGAACTTCCTCAAAGCATGAATTATCGTTTGTTAATTGATAAGGTTATAACTTATAGCGAGAAAATTTTATCAAAAGAACAATCTTATAAATTAATACTTGATTTAGCTCAGTTAATGTTGTTTGCCGGTGAAAATTCATTTGCATTGGAAATTTCTGAAAATTTATATTTTAAATTAAATTTGAATGATGATTATCCTCTTTTGTGTGCAGAATCCTCGCTCATGATTTCTAAAGTATACTGGGCTCAAGCCTTATGGGACGAATCAAATTACTTCATCACTGAAGCGATGCAATTGTTTTTGTCTGCCTCAAGTAGGCAGGGATTGGCAAAATGTGAAAATATGCTTGGAACTTTATACGGGGAAAAGGGTAAGTTCGAAAAAGCAAAGATACATTTTGAGAATGCTCTGATTTTCTTAAAAGACGAAGAGGATTTGCATACTTCTGCTATGATTTCAACCAACCTTGGAATTATTAATACTATGCAGAGTAACTTCGAAAAAGCTATTTGGAATTATAAAAATGCAATTAAAAAATTTGAAGAAGTTAAAGATACTCGTCGCTTATCTAGAACCTACCATAATGTTGGAATGCTATTAAGCAGAATGAACAATTACGATGCCGCGCTGGAGGAATTTAATAAATGTATAACCCTCTCTCTTGCAAATAATTATCTTTCGAATTGCGCCATTGCATATATCGGAAAAGCATTCATATATACACAATTAAAGAACTCTCCTCTTGCCGATGCTTATGCAGATAAAGCAATGGAGATAGCTTGTAAAATTAATGATACATTATCAATCGCAGATATTTATAAGATCAAAGGAATGATACAGAACGATATGGATAATTTTGAGTTATCTGAAGAACTATTTGAAAATAGCCTTAGATTAAATAAAGATGTAGAAAATGAGTTGAATGAAGCTGAAAGTTCTAATGAAATGGGAAAACTTTTAGAAAAAACTGATAGAAAAGATGAGGCTCAAAATTACGTTGACGCTGCAGATAACTTCTTCAACCAAAACAAAAATTGATTGCGCATTTCTTCAATTCATGATCATAAAAAACTCCTATCTTTGACTTAATATATAAGAAATTAGATTAGTCTATCTTAAACATTTCATTTTATAACCTCATTGATTATATTATTATTAGATTTTAATAGGTATTCTAAATGAAATATTTATTCACTATCCTAATAACAATATTACTATTTCAAGGCTGCTCTCAAAAAAAGGATTCAACAGAAAAAAATATTTCTTCTATGGTTAC
>CAZRMA010000311.1:0-5044 GCA_964600655.1 uncultured Ignavibacteriaceae bacterium | reverse complement strand
CCGCACTTCCAACTGGAATGGGTGAGCCTGCTGAAAACTTATGTGACACTACCACTACAGGTATCGGAGATTTAAAGCAATTGCCTAAGGGTTTTTCACTCGGTCAGAATTTTCCAAATCCATTTAATCCATCAACAGAAATTTCATTCAATTTACCTAAACAGAGTTTTGTTACTTTAAATGTTTATGATGTTCTCGGAAGGGAAGTAGCAGAATTGGTAAACGAAGAAAAGTCTGCAGGCATATATACAGTAACATGGGATGCAAGTAAATCTGCCAGCGGGACTTATATATATACAATTACAGCAGGGGATTTTACCCAAACTAAAAAAATGATCTTAATTAAATAGAAGGTGTAAAGATGATGCATTATCCTATTCGAAATAAAATGATTTTTATTTTTTTGATAATTATTTCCATTACCTCCTTGGGCCAGGTAAAATTACCCAAACTAATAAGTGATGGAATGGTATTGCAAAGAAACTCCGAATTAAAAATTTGGGGCTGGGCCTCTGCTGGCGAAAAAATTTCAATTCAATTTATTGATAAAAATTATAATACCACAACTGATAATAAGGGCGATTGGAGTGTTACAATCACGGCACATAAAGCTGGCGGCCCATATGAAATGAACATTAAGGCAAATAATTCAATTACCATTCACGACATAATGATTGGTGATGTTTGGGTTTGTTCCGGCCAGTCGAATATGGAACTACCTATGAAGAGAGTAAGTTGGAATTATCCAGGTGAGATTGAGCATTCTGCAAATAAATATATACGACAGTTTCTTGTTCCTGATAAATATGATTTTAATCAGCCTGAAAATAATTTCTCTAATGGGGCTTGGAAAAGTGCGAGTCCAGAAAATACTCCTGACTTTTCAGCAGCAGCTTACTTCTTTGCTAAAGAAATTTATAATAAATATAAAGTACCGGTTGGTTTAATCAATTCAGCTTTGGGTGGATCTCCTGTTGAATCCTGGATAAGTGCAGATGCCTTAAAGAAATTTCCAAAATATTATAATGAAGCTTTGATGTTTAGGGACAGCACTTTAATTAAGAAAATTGAAGATGCCGATAATGCAAGAAGTCATGCTTGGTATACTTTGTTAAGCCAAATAGATAATGGCTACAAAGATCCTAAGCATATTTGGTATGATCCATCACTAAATGATTCAGACTGGTCGTCAATGAAAATCCCAGGTTACTGGGACGATACCGAGCTGAGAAATAAAAACGGTGTGGTTTGGTTCAGGAAAAAAGTAGATATCCCTTCGTCCATGGCTGGAAAATCAGCAAAATTAATTTTAGGAAGAATTGTTGATGCTGATTCAGCTTTTGTTAACGGAAAATTTGTAGGAACTGTTGGTTATCAGTATCCGCCGAGAAGATACGATGTCCCTGCGGGAATATTAAAGGCTGGTGAAAATACAATTGTAGTTCGTGTGATTAGCAATATTGGAGTTGCTGGTTTTGTCCCTGATAAGGAATATGATTTAATAGTTGGAAATGATTCCATCGATATTAAAGGAGAATGGAAATACCGTCTTGGTGCAGAAATGCCTCCTCTTGAAAGTCAAACCTTTATTAGATGGAAACCAATGGGTTTATATAATGCGATGATAGCTCCTTTGCTTAACTATCAAATTAAAGGTGTAATTTGGTATCAGGGTGAATCCAATGCAGGAAGGCCATGGGATTATAGAGAACTTTTCACTACAATGATTAATGATTGGAGAGAAAAATGGAATGAAGGTAATTTCCCATTTCTCTATGTGCAGCTCCCCAATTATGGAGAAGCTAAAAGTGAACCTTCCGAGAGCGGCTGGGCATTATTGCAGGAAGCTCAATTAAAAACTCTATCTGTACCGAATACAGCTATGGCTGTAACAATTGATATTGGTGAATGGAATGATATTCATCCGTTAGATAAAAAAGATGTTGGTAAAAGACTTTTTCTTGGTGCTGAAAAAGTTGCATATGGCGATGAGAACGTGGTTTATTCAGGGCCAATTTATAAATCCATGAAGGTTGAAGGAAATAAAATAGTATTGTCATTTACAAATACAGGTGCCGGGCTTATTAGTAAAGGCGGCGAACTTAAAACTTTTGCAATTGCCGGAGCTGATAAACATTTTGTCTGGGCAAAAGCAAAGATAGAAGGCGACAAAGTTGTTGTTTGGAGTGATAAAATACCTAATCCAGCAGCAGTTAGATATGCATGGGCAGATAACCCTGCCGGAGCAAATTTATATAATAAAGATGGGTTGCCGGCATCGCCCTTTAGAACTGACAAATGGTAATGATTATTTTTTCTAATTAATTGAATGTGTATGCAAAAATGAAATTAACACTTATTACACTATTTATAAATATTATCTTTTTATTTACAAGAATTGATATTGCTCAAACTATTTCAATAAAAGGGACAGTTGTTTCATCAAGATATCCTATAAAATATGCTTCTGTTAATTTTGTAAGTAATATTGACACTACAATTAAATACTCAACTTTAACCGATGCTTCAGGCAATTACCAGATTAACCTAAATTTAACATCAGTAAAGTCTGAAAATAGTCTACCCACAAAATTTGAACTTGCTCAAAATTATCCGAATCCATTTTCTACATTAACAGAAATTCCATACCAACTTAAAAAAGAATCTGATGTTCAAGTGACTATTTATGATATACTGGGGAGAGTTGTAAGAAACTTTAATGTTGGGCAGCAATATACTGGTGCACATAATATACTATGGAACGGGCGTAACAACTTTGGGCAAAAAGTTGCAAGCGGAGTATATTTATATAGATTGAATGCAAATGATGAATCTCAAGTAAAAAAAATGATTTTTAATCAGAATGGAAATGGTTCTTTTGTACTTCCACATTCATATACTTTACCAAAAAATTCTTTTTCTGGAAATGTTAACGAATTACAGAATGTTCAAAGCAGTACCTTCACGATTCGAATTCAAAATACAAATACTACTATCCCTGTATTAGTTTCTAAAGAATTAGAAAATGTAGTTATAAATAATGATACAACCATTAATTTTTCAGTTGATTATGTGCCAACCTCTATAATTGATTTTGATAGTCTGCATCAAATTATTAGAGGTTTTGGAGCATCAAACATTCTTATGTGGCGGCCTGATATGACAAATTCAGAGATACAAACTGCTTTTGGAACCGGAGATGGACAATTAGGTTTTACTATTCTACGAATAATGGTTGAACCTGATTCAACGCGCTGGGGATTGTATATTTCAACTGCGAAGAAAGCCTTGGATATGGGTGCAATCGTTATTGCATCACCCTGGTATGCACCATCTAATATGGTTGAAACAGTAAATGGTGTTAGCAGAGTACGTCATGATATGTATATTGAATATGCTGCACATCTTAATTCTTTTGTAAAATACATGGCTAATAATGGTGTACCCATATATGGATTATCAGTTCAGAATGAACCTGATATAACTGATCAATGGACAAACTGGACATCTGATGAGATACTTACATTTATGAAAAATAATGCAAATGCAATTGAAGGAACAAAAGTAATGGATCCGGAATCTTTTCATTTTGATAAAACATATTCTGACCCTATCTTAAATGATTCTGCGGCTTGTGCGAATACTGATATTATTTGCGGACATATATATGGCAGCGGTTTATCTAAATATCCATTAGCCGAAGAAAAAGGAAAAGAAGTATGGATGACTGAATATTTGATAAACACTGATGGGAACGGTTCAAATATGGATACTTCCTTAACTGCTGCTATCGGAACAGCCAAAAGCATTAACAGCTGCATGAGCGCCAGCATGAGTGCATATGTGTGGTGGTATATAGTACGATTTTATGGGCCAATTGCCGATGGCACTTATGTTACAAAAGGTGATGTTACGAAAAAGGGTTATGTTATGTCACAGTTTGCGAGATTTATTCGTCCGGGATATTACAGAGCTGAAAGTGATGTCTATCCATTTATTAGCAGTGTCAGAGTTACTGCTTATAAAGATTCGGCATCTTCTAAATATGTTATTGTTGCAATAAATTCTGAATCAACTCAAGTAAAAAGTTTTTTTAGAATACAAAATGGAGCAGCTGCAACTACTTTTTCTCCATATACAACTTCTGCAACCAAGAACTGTGAGAAAGGGGCTGATTTTACTATAACAGGCGATCATTTTATTTTTAATTTAGAACCGTCAAGTATAACAACATTTATATCAAATTAATTTTTAAAAGGCTTTTAGTATGAAATGTATCAATAAAAATCTTAGACTAATAATGATAACTTTTTATCTTATCCTAATATTAACATCACTTAATTTTGCCCAAATACAAACAGATGTTCCGCATCTTAAAGATGTATATAAAAATGATTTTTATATAGGATGTCTTTTGTCTTATGCTCACGTTGGATTTGCCACAGATCCATATGTGCCAGGACAATCTAATGTTGTTGATGCTAATGGAGGCTATCTAATAAAATATCATATGAACTCAATGGGTCCGGGTAATTGGATGAAATCAGTTTATATTGTTGATATCAACGGCAGTGCGTCTGCTTACAGTGCTGCTGCTACTCAAACAGAAAAAGATTCAATAGATATACATCCTATTATAACATTTAATGGGAATATAACTGCTCAACTTAATTGGGCTAAGAGACAGGGCTTTACTTTCCGCGGCCATACTTTAGTATGGCATAATCAAACACCCGGCACAGCTTTTTTCCGTACAGGATATTCAAGCACTGGAACTCGTTTAACCAAAGAAAAAATGACTGATCGTTTGGAAAACTATATTAAAGAAGTTATCAGAACAATTCATGAAGGATGGCCAGGACTTCCTTCCGCTTACGATGTTGTAAATGAGGCCGTAAATGATAACGGTACCGATCGAACCGTCAGTGAATGGTATGAAACATTTGGCGATAACAGTTACATTATGAAAGCATTTGAATTTGCGCGAAAATATACTGAGCAATATGATGAATTGATTAATTATGAATATTATCAGAATAATCTA
>CAZRMA010000310.1:0-5044 GCA_964600655.1 uncultured Ignavibacteriaceae bacterium | reverse complement strand
CAATCCTTTAGGAAAAACTTTATACGGAGCTGAGGTTTGTGTAGACCCGGATTACAGAAAAAAAGGAATCGGACAAAAATTATATAAAGCCAGAAGAACCCTTTGCACCAGGTTAAATTTAAAGCGGATTATTGCCGCCGGTAGGCTGCCAAATTATCATCTCCACGCAGATAAAATGGACCCACATACGTATTGTTTAAAAGTAATATGGGGAGATATTTATGATCCTGTACTTAGGTTTCAATTGAAACAAGGATTTCAATTTTGTGATATTGTTGAAAATTATTTACATGGTGATACACAATCAATGGAATTTGCTTCTTTAATTGTTTGGGTAAACCCAAATTACAATCCTAATTTTGATAAAAAGGAGAATTAGATGAGAGTAAGAATTGCCTCAATTCAGTATAATTTAAGGAAAATAAAAGATTTTTCTGAATTTGAAGATCAAATTCACTACGTATTAACTGCTGCATCAGAATATAAACCCCACTATGTTATTTTACCCGAACTATTTACAATACAGCTTATGTCATTTATTGATTCTAGCGATGCAGTAAAAGCAATAAGAGAGCTCAGCACTTATAAAGATAAATATGTCGAACTTCTAAAAAAATATTCAACTAAATACAATTATTATTTAATTGGCGGTACACATCCGACTGAAGATAATGGGAAAATATATAATCGCGCTTACTTATTTACGCCGGAAGGAAATGTTTTTACTCAAGACAAACTGCACAGAACAAGATGGGAAAAAACCCCCTGGGAGCTTGAGCATGGGAATGAACTTAAAGTCTTCAAAACTAAACATTGTCCTATTGCAATTTTAATTTGTTACGATATTGAATTCCCTGAAGTAGCAAGAATTGTTGCTGATGCCGGGGCTGAAATTCTTTTTGTGCCATCTTATACGGATGACAGGCAAGGTTACTTACGTGTGAAATACTGCTGTCAGGCAAGAGCAATTGAAAACCAGGTTTTTGTGGTAATGACAGGCACTGTTGGAAATCTGCCTGTTGAAAACCTCAGACTTCATTATGGACAGGCAAATATTTTTACTCCCTCTGATTTCCCATTCTCTCGTGATGGAATTGCAGCTGAAGGGGTTACAAACCTTGAGCAAATTATTATTGCCGATTTAGAGTTAGATCTATTAGATGAAAATAGAATCAAAGGAACTACGATTCCACTGTTAGATAAAAGACAGGATATTTATTCTAAGGTTGCTATTATAGAAAATACAGATTAGATGTTTTTTATTGCAGATGTAAAATATATCGAGTAAGAAAAAATCTGTAAAAGAAGAATGCTTGAGATAAAATTATGTTATATTAATTTCTATCAACGTTTAGTTTATTATAATGCTTATCAATATCATTTTCTTGATTGAATTTATTTAACTCTAACCAATTTTCAGCTCCTTCAATTGTATTAAAAATTTGAGTTTCGTGAGCGCCTTTTTTGGTTTTTTCTTTGTACAATTTAAAAATGATATCATGAAGTTCATTTTTAGCAACTATTGCCAATTTACCTATTTCTCCATCATGAATTTTTGCCTGCTCTACTCCGAATTCCTCTTCAATTCTAATAAGTTCATCAAATTCTTGAAAAGTAACTACTAACTCCTTGATGTTTCTAAAATCGCTTATTTGTTTTCTTACATATATCCAGTCTGGATCATTAAACATCGCTTTTGTTGTGTTAATTATTTCACAGCCTAAAGCGATGCCTGAAGCTTTAATATAATTCAATTTTTTATCTTTTAATATTTTATAAGAAAAAGGCAAAATTTCATCCTTGTCATATTACCTTAAATTATAATCAGACATACCAATCAATTATTTAAATACTTAGAATATAAATTTATGAAGCTTTCTATTTCTCATTTCTATAATTCTCATTTATCCTATTGGCAAAACTAAGTTAACGTATTTTTTGTTAAATAGCAGAATTATAAAAATAAGATCAAACTTTTGTGATTTGAAGATAACAAAGGAAATGAACTAGTAAATTCAATTACCGGTCAGTAATTAGTAGTTGATCAAGCTAAGAATGAATTAATTGAAATTTTTAATTTCAATTCAAAATTTTATTGATTTTGGAATGATGAAATAGATTGCCTTATTCCATCATTCCCAAATCCTATTTCCCAAACATTTCTAAATTATATAATCTTGATGACTATAAAATTTTAAACTTACTTATTTTAATCCGCGATTCTTAAGTAAAGGATCGATCTGTGGATCATGTCCCGCAAATTCACGATACATTTCATTATAATCTTCAGTAGCTCCTTTTGAAAGAATCATGTTTCTATAACGGTCACCGTTCTTACGAGTTAATCCACCGTTATCCAAAAACCATTGAAATGCATCATCATCCAGCATTTCAGCCCAAATATAAGCGTAGTATCCTGCAGCATATCCATTGCCCCAAATATGTAAAAAATAACTAGAGCGGTAACGCGGAGGAACTTGAGGAATATATAAGTTATCCTTCTTCAAACTGGTGTTTTCAAACGAATCTGAATTTTGCACTGTGGCTTTGGCCGGTAAAGTATGCCATGCCATATCAAGATCAGCGGCTTCAACTATTTCAGTAAAATCATACCCTTGGTTAAATGTTGTAGACTTTTTAATTTTATCAACTAATTCTTGCGGTATAGGTTTGCCTGTCTTATAATGTAAAGCATAGTTCTTCAATATTGTTGGATATAAGGCCCAATGCTCATTAAACTGAGAAGGAAATTCCACGAAATCACGCGGTACGTTTGTTCCGGAAATACTTGGGTACTGTTGATTCGCAAATATTCCATGTAATGCATGACCGAACTCATGAAACATGGTGGTTACGTCGTCATAACTTAATAAAGCCGCTTGCCCTGGCGCAGGCTTTGAGAAATTACAAACATTATATACCACCGGCTTCGTATTAAAAAGTTTAGATTGCTGAACGAAATTATCCATCCAGGCTCCGCCAGCCTTATTATCTCTTTTAAAATAATCAGTATAAAAAAGAGCAAGAGTTGAACCATCATGGTCATATACTTCAAATACGCGAACATCTTTTTGGTAAACAGGAATATTATGAACTTCCTTAAATGTTAATCCGTATAGCTGATTTGCTGCGTAAAAAATACCTTTTTGGAGAACATTCTCTAACTCAAAATAAGGTTTAATCTGCGACTCGTCTAAATCATAACGTTCCTTACGCAATTTCTCAGCATAATAATTCCAATCCCAGGGTTGAAGTTTAAAATCTCCACCAGAGTTATCAACAACTGATTGAATATCAGCAGCTTCTTTTTGCTCATTTGCTACAGTTGCAGGAATTAATCCATTTAGAAATTTTTGTACGGCTTCAGGGGTTTTTGCCATTTGATCTTCAAGTCTCCAAGCTGCATAATTTTTAAACCCAAGCAGTTGTGCTTTCTCAGCACGAATTTTTGCAACCCGCTCAATAACAGCACGGGTATCATTTTCATCATTTTGTTCTGTACGGTTCCATGAATGTTCAAAAAGTTTTTTACGTGTTTCTCTGTTAGTAAGGTTTTGCAGATCCGGCTGCTGTGTTGTGTTTTGTAATGCTATCACCCATTTACCGGAAAGTCCTCTTGCTTCAGCAGCTTGCGATGCGCCATCTATTTCATCAGGCGTCAGCCCGGCAAGTTCCGATTTATCACTAACAATCAAAGCCCCGGCTTTTGTACCGGCTAAAAGCTTACTAGTAAATTTAGCAAGCAGCGTAGCTTCCTCTTCATTCATTTTTTTAAGATTAGCTTTATCTGCCGGATTCAGATTTGCGCCTGCATGTTCAAATTTTTTATAATAATATTCTAAAAGCTTCTGCGATTCGTGATCGAGATTAAGCTTATCTTTTTGTTCATAAACAGTCTTAACTTTACTAAAAAGTTTTGAATTTAAATAAATCTCATCATAGTGAGCTGCAAGCTTTGGAGCTTCCTCTTCTTTAACCTTCTGTAAAACCGAATCAGTATTAGCACTGGTTAATGCGTTAAAAACTAATTGCACTCTTGTTAATAATTGACCGCTCTTTTCCATTTCAACTATTGTATTTTCAAAAGTCGGACCGGCAGTATTTTCTGCAATTTTATTTATTTCGTCTATTTCCTGGTTCATTCCTTCTTCAATTGCAGGCTTGAAATCACCGTCTTTAATTTTATCGAACGGCGGAGCCTGGAAAGGAAGCTTACTTGCTGTAAAGAAAGGATTTGTACGATCTTCTTTAATTGAAGATTTTTTCGAATTATTTGTTGCTGCCATAATAATTGATACCATGATAAATGATAGAATAAAAACAAGCGTTTTACTAAAAACTCCATTCATAATTGTTATTCCTTTTTTTGGTTTAACTTGAAGGCTTGTATGAGAAAATACAATGGTGAAAGATTGAAAACTCACTCGCAGTATTTTTGGGAAATGCATCTTAATTTACTAAAAATCGGAAACACTACCCGGATTTCATAAAGCCATATAAATAATGGGACTTAATATAATAATAATTTTTAAATGGAAAGAGGAAGAAAATCCGACATAATGAATTGAATATAGTTCAATTTTCATTTTTTAATTGTTGATTAATTTTAATTGGCTTAACTTGGGATATAAAACACATTAAAACGAATAATTTGAATAAATGCAAAAGTTAAGTTGAATCGAGGAAGGTATGAAAAATAATGTCTATAAAAATTTTATTAAATGGATTTCAATTATTTTATTTCTTGTTTTATCAGTGTTAAACTTTATTCGGATTGACTCTCAATCTCACTCCGCCAGCGACACACTCAGGCCATTTTTTATCCAAGTTGTAATTCTTGCATTAATCTTTGTCTTAATCTTTCAAATTTTGAATAAAAAGCTAAAAGTATAGTCTAGTTAATAAATTTTTAGTTTCCTCGGATGTCACGGTCGCACCGTGACAGAAAACTTTAGTTAAACTAACAGCTAACAAATAAAAGTGAAAAAATTAAATGGGTAGAAGAGGAAGATTAAACCTTACAGATGAAAGGATATTTTTTGTA
>CAZRMA010000309.1:0-5058 GCA_964600655.1 uncultured Ignavibacteriaceae bacterium | reverse complement strand
AAAAACAATTAACTGATTATTTATTTTTTTTATGGGGTTAAAAATGTTTCATGAGATGTTTTGGGGTTTCCCCTGGTTTGGGGGATTCTTCTGGATAGTTATTATAGTTATTGGTGTTTTGCTATTAACTAAAAGAAATCATAATAACATTCAATTACCAGTTGAAACACCTTTAGATATATTAAAGAAAAGGTATGCTAAAGGTGAAATAAATAAAGAACAATTTGAGCAAATGAAAAAAGATATCCAATAGTTCATATTTGTAGAAGTTAAAGTGGAAATAATTGTTGGGCTATCATTGATTACGGCGATAGGATTTGTTACGGTTAGAAAATTTAAAAAAGTAAGCAGAGATAGAAAGGACTATTGCAAGTAATTTGATACTTAATAATGTAATAATTTTGTGAGACAATTACTTAAAATATTTTCTTATATTTCGAGCGATATTTTTTAATGATTTAAAAAAGGATAAAAATGAGGTTAAAAATTGTTTTAGTTTCGATTATTGCAGTATTTATGTTAGTCGGATGCAGTAAGCAAGCTAAGGAAGAAACGGCTGACGAAGTCGGTAAAGTAGAGCAGAATTCAATGGCTTCGACTTCACACAAAGCAGTTGTTGAAGAAATTGCAGACGCAAAATCTTACACATACTTAAGGGTTAAAGAAGGTGATAAAGATTATTGGATAGCCGTTACTAAAAGGCCAATGCAAAAAGGTGAAACCATATATTTTGATAAAGCTCTTGAAATGAAAAATTTCAAAAGTTCAGATTTGAATAAAACTTTTGAATCCGTTTTATTTGTTCAAGATATTAGTAAACAGCCTACGCAGAATCAACCGCAAATGGGTTCAAATTCTCCTAAGGGAAATAAACCCGTAATTGTAAAAGAAGATGTAAAAGTTGATCCTGCTAATGGAGGAATAACAATAGCTAAATTATTTGCGAACAAAAAATCCTACCAAAACAAAATTGTTAAAATTAAAGGGAAGGTAACTAAATATAACCCTGGAATTATGGATAAAAATTGGGCACATATCCAGGATGGAACAAGCAATGGCGATAATTTTGATTTAACAGTTACGACAAAGAAAGATGTAAAAGTTGGTGATGTGGTTACTTTTGAAGGCAAGATTACGTTAAATAAAGATTTTGGTTATGGTTATTCTTATGATGTAATTATGGAAGATGCAAAATAAAATAATATTTAGGTCAAATGATGAAACCCAATTTCCCAAAGAAGTTGGGTTTCATTTTATTTTGATATCATATCAATTAAGCGGCCAATGTTGAATGGGTTTTTCTTTTCCCATAGTTCAAAATTGCTTCAAAATAACTTTTGTATAATTGCGTGAATTTGATTTCCCAACTCTGTTCCTTTGCATACCTGATTCCCGCTAATGACATTTTTAGTCTTTCATCCTCATTATCAAGCAAATAATTAATTTTATTAGTGAAGTCAAATGAATCTTTAGGATTACAAATTAATCCACTAATATTTTCATTAACTGAACCATAAGTTCCACCCATCCTCGCACAAACCGGTGGAACACCGCTTGCCATGGCTTCAATTATAACATTCCCAAAAGTTTCGGTAGTTGATGGAAAAACAAATACATCGCTTGAAGCAAAAATAGTTGACAAATTATTACCCGATTGATATCCTAAAAATTTTGCATCCGGCATTAATTCTTCAAGATCAGTTCGAATTGGTCCATCTCCAGCAAGAACAAATATAGTATCATTTCTGCTGGACATTATTTGAGAATAAATTTCGGTAAAAGTTTTTAAATCTTTTTCCCAAACAAGTCTGCCGACATAAAGAATGATCTTTTTATCTTTTAGCCCCAAAGCATTTTTCCATTCGGCGGATTTGAATGATTGATTGAACATTTTTGTATCTACGCCGTGTGATAAATATTCTGCTGATGTAAAGCCATGATCATGCAGTTCATTTAAAATTGGTAATGAAGGTACAAACACTTTCTCACATTTATTGTAGAGCTTTCTTAAATAACTCCATGAGAGTGATTCTAATTGACTGATTTTGTAATACTTTGCATAGCTGGGGAAATGAGTATGATAAGTAGCAACGACTGGTATTTGAAATTTTTCTCCAAATTTGACAGCAGCAAAACCTAAGGAACATGGAGAATTTATATGAATAATATCCGGGTTAAAATTTAATATTTCCTCTTGAAAGTTTTTGTAGCCTGGTAAAGCAAATTTATATTCTTTGTAAAGAGGGAATTGAACCGAAGGCACCCGCAAATATTTTGTGGTTTGTTCATCATCTTTTGGTGCTATAGCTGTGACAAACATATTTTCAATTTCATTACTATTTAACCAATCCAATAATTTGAATAAAACTCTTGTAACTCCGTCCTGTCCGGGTTTCATTGTGCCGGCAAAATAGGCAATTCTTAGTTTTCTCATAATAGCTCCTATTTTTTTACATTACTGTTAGTCGAATGTTTTCTATTGAAAAAGATAAATTCGAACAAAAATACGAGCGTACACAAAATATAATTTGGTGCAGCAATCATTTTTTTCCTTTCTGATTCTTGCACGCAACATACGTTAGACGTTTTAAGACAGTATTAAGTTTCTGTTAAATTTATGTTAAATATGAAAGTATAATTGTTTGTATTTGAAGGAATTAGGATATTTGATAATAATAATTTTAAGGCTATGATGTTCTTTCAAAAAATATTTGAACGACTTTTAAAAATTATAAATGTCCCTCCTCTAGCTATTAAGATGTTTAAATTGTCAAATGATATAAGCGGTATAAATAAAAGTGTACTTCCTACTGAATTAATTCCATTGAATAGCATTGAATTATCAAGAGGACTTTTAAATTTCACAATGATCCAAAACAGGGTAGGATGGAAGCTTCCTTATTGGGCGGTACAGCAATATAATCCAAACAGCAAATCTTTTATTCCCAGATCTCATCTAGCTTTATCAATAAATATTACTCATCGTAACTGGACTGCAGTTGGCAGCATGGAGTGCGATATAGAACCTATTATTGATCCAAGAGGATCTGCTACACCGTTTAGAAATGGCTGGTCTATTGAATTTTGGGTTAAAAAAGGTGATGAATTATTCCTTCCCGCTTATCAAGATTCGGTTGAACAAATTTTAATTAATGATTTGCCTGTTGTTAAAACTAAGTTTACAAATGCAGAATTCATTTTAGAAATAACTTCCTATGTTTTTGATCTTAAATTTATACACGAAGCTGAAATAATAAATTTAACTCGTAACACAATTCAATTAGATTTAATTGCAGCTATCAGGCCTTTTAATCCAGAGGGCATTAGTCCAATAGAGAATATTCAAATTTCAAAAGAGACAAATTCACTCATAGTTAACAAAAAAGAAAAAATAATATTTAGTCAGGTGCCTTTCAAAACCATTCTTTCCGATTTCGCCAAAGGTGATTGCGCAAATTTATTGGGAGAAAATCAAGTGGGTATGGATAAGATGAATTGTGATTACGGTTTTGCAAATGCAGCGGCTATTTTCCCTAAAACTATTGCATCAAAAAATTCTGAAAAACTTATCTGCGTAATTCCTTTAGATGAGCAAAAAAAATATTTGTCTATTGAAAATAAACCTTCACAAAAAGTTATCGATGAATGGGAAAATATTTTAAATGATAAAACCGTAATTGAAACGCCTGATAAAAAATTAAATTCGCTAATTAAATCTTCCTTAAGTTCACTTCTTCTGTTATGTGATAAAAACATCATAACCCCTGGTCCGACTGTATATCATCAATTTTGGTTTAGAGATGCGGCTTATCAATTAAATGCGCTGGACAAATTTGGTTTTCATGATGTAGTTAAGAAAATTGTTCTAAATTTTCCTTCGTATCAAAAAAAAGACGGATATTTCCAATCGCAAAAAGGGGAGTGGGACTCAAATGGACAGGCAGTATGGACGGTTTTGCAGCACTGTTTGTTGAGTAATGACAAAAAAAGTCTTGAAAACCTTTATGATAATTTGATGACCGGAATAAAATGGATAAACAAAAAACGAATAAAAGGAAAAAACTTTGTTTCAGATTATTTTTATGGATTATTACCAAAAGGAATTAGTGCAGAACATTTAGGATTAGCTGATTTTTATTATTGGGACAATTTCTGGAGCCTTGCAGGAATACGGTCACTTATATTTGCCGGCCACATAATGAATAATAATGAAGATATAAATTATTTATTGAAATTCTTAAGAGAATACGAAAACATAATTCTAAAAAGTGTAAAAGAGAATACGGTTAAAAATAACTTTAATGTTTTACCCGCTGCACCAAATAGGGAGCCAGATTGTGGAATGATTGGGTCGATCTCGGCTTTATATCCGTTAAATTTATTCCCTAAAGTGAATGAAATCTTTGAACAAAGTTTGGAGTTTATTCATGATAATTTCTTTCACAAAAATCTTTTCTTTCAGCAAATAATTCATTCAGGAGGAAATCCATATATCACATTACAAATTGCACATTCATATTTGATAGCTGGCGAAAGAGAAAAATGTTTCAAAATATTTTCTGATGTTATGGCGTATGCATCTTCCACAAATAATTATCCTGAAGCAATCCATCCGTTGACAAATGGTGGTGTAATGGGAGATGGACATCACGGCTGGGCTTCTGCTGAAGTTCTATTGCTTGTTAGAGATTTGTTTATATATGAAGGATATTATTATCAAAATGATTTGATCGAAATAAATTTACTTCGTGGGATTCCTAAAAATTGGTTCACTACAAATCAAAAATTCAGAATAGAAAAGGCCCCACTACTATGCGGCAAAATTTCGATAGGTGTTAGTATTCAAAATGATTTATTAAAAGTTAAAATTGATTATGCATCAAATGTAATTTATAAACAAGAAATGTTTAAATTATTCTTACCATTGAAAGTTGAATTTGATTCAACGAAGTATAAGGAGTTAATTTCTTATCAAGATAAAGATGAGACTGTGATTTTAATGAAGAAAATATCGGAAGAATTTAACTTCCGAATAATCGAAAAGTTTTAACATCGTCA
>CAZRMA010000308.1:0-5071 GCA_964600655.1 uncultured Ignavibacteriaceae bacterium | reverse complement strand
ATTCTCACACTTAGGGTTTTCAAAATAGACTTTCATCAAATCAAAAAAAATACTATTTAGCTAATTTTTTTTACGATTTAATAAACAGCTTTTAGTCATTTCTTTATCATTTTCTCTTAACTTAAAATAGTATTAATTTTAGCGCTGAATTTTAAAACTAAATGGGAATTGATGTTTAGATATAAAAGAATAGTCGTTGTATTAGCCGTTTTAATAGTAATGCTGCAAGTTTCCTTATTTTCACAAGAATCAAAAAATGTTGAAGTAAAAAAAACTTTCTATCCTGACGGGACGATTAAAACCCAGGGTGATTATTGGAATGATCAACTGCATGGCAGGTATCTTGAATATTATCCAGACGGGAAATTATGGAAAGAATGGAGATTCTTTTATGGAAAAGAAGACGGCGTTTCCACCTGGTATTTTCCTGATGGCAAAGTAAGCATTGAATGGAATTACAGAAATGGTAGAAAGGAAGGAACTTCAAAATGGTATTATGAATCAGGTGAGCTATGGTCTGAGCAAAATTATTACAACGGGGTTCTTGATGGGCTCACTTATACTTATTATAAAACAGGTGAGAAACAAGGTGAATGGCTTTTTCAAAATGGGCTTCTGCAAGGAATTTCCAGAACGTTTTATAAGTCAGGCAAAGTGGAAGTAGAGAGAAATTATGTAAATGGAAAGATGAATGGCATCACAAAAATTTATCATGAGGGTAACGGAAGCTTAGCTCTTCAAGCCTTTTATATAAATGACAAACTTGAAGGCGAAGTGAAAATATTAGATGAAGCCGGCAACATAAGAGTTGTTGACCAATACCGGAATAATGAACTTTTAAATAGAGTTAGATATGATTACACCGGCAAACAAGAGGCTGTGGAAAAAACAGATAGAAATTATTATGACAATGGCGTTCTTAAAGATGAAATTTTCTATATTGATGGAAAGAAAGAGAAGAATTCAAGATTCTATTATGAGAACGGCTACTTGAAGGAGCAGTGGGCATATAAAAACGATACTTTAAATGGAATGTCTTATTCATATTATGATAATGGAATTTTAAAGAATGAAGCTGATTATCTGAACGGAGTAAAGAAAGGTAATGGCAACTCATATTATCCAACTGGAGAATTACAATCTGAAAGCATTTATAATAATAATTTAAGAAACGGAATGTCAATTTCTTATTATAAGTCCGGGATTATGGAATCTGTGTCGAATTATAGAGATAATTTTTTAGAAGGATCACAAAAAACCTATCATGAAAATGGACTAAGAAAATCTGACGCTTACTATATCAAAGGTGTTTTGCAGGGGAAAAAAACTTATTATTTTGATAACACTGCAATTCAAAAAGAAGAAAATTATCTTGATGGGAAATTGAATGGCTGGGTAAGAACTTATTTTAGGAATGGCAAAATTCAAAAAGAAGAATATTATTCGAATGGGAATGTTGAAAAGACTAAAGAATATGATAAGAATGGTCTACTTGTTTCAACATCCGGTTACTAATAGTGGCTTGAGAATGAAAACAAATATAAAAGTACTCTTATCACTTTTTATTTTAAGTGCATCGGTTCTTGCTCAAAACGGTTTGGTAACAAAAAAATATTCAAATGGTGTTCTACAAAGCGAAGAAAATTATTCTAATGGAAAGCTTAACGGAGAATGTAAATATTATTCTCCAAAAGGAATTATTAAGGAAATTTTAAATTACCATTTAGGGAAGAAGGAAGGTCCGAACTATTATTATTATGATTCAGGTATTCTGAAAGAAATTATAACATATTCCAATGATAAATATAATGGAACATATAAAAATTATTATGAATCAGGTATATTAAAAGAAGTTATGAATTATAAGGATGGAGTTTTGGATGGGGATTATAAAAGTTATTATCCAACAGACGAATTAAAATCCAGTTACAAATATATCAATGGAAGACGAACCGGAACTTTGTTTGAATATTATCAAAACGGATACACAATGGTCGAAGCAAATTATGTAAATGATATGCAGGATGGCTTAACAAAATGGTTTTATGATGACGGAAAAATTAAAAGTGAATTGAATTATAAAAATGGTAATTTAAATGGTCAGGGTAATGTATATTATCACAGTGGAACGGTTAAAGCAAAACAAAATTTTAATTACGGATATCTTGAAGGCGAGAATATAAACTATTTTGAAAATGGTAATGTCCAAAATATTATTTATTATGAAGAGGGGAAAAAAGACGGCATTGCAAAATCGTATTATGACAACGGGGTTCTTTGGACTGAGCAGCGTTATAAAGAAAATATGCTGGAAGGAACCACAAAGATTTATAAAAAAGATGGAAGTCTTTGGTATGTTGAATTCTATAAAAATAATAAATTAGTTAACAGCAAAGAATATTCGGATAAAGGCGAAATAATTTCAGAAAAAACTTTTTAGTCAATAAGTAAATCAATTCTATGGAACAACAAAATAAATTTACAATTGGATTATTACAGCTATCATTTACTAAAAACCCAAACGAGAATTTGGGAAAAGCTATTCATTGGATAAAGAAAGCTGCAAAGGATGGGGCGCAAGTGATTTGTCTGCCCGAGCTATTTCGTTCCCAGTATTTTTGTCAAAAAGAAGATATAGAGAATTTTGATTTAGCCGAATCAATTCCAGGACCATCTACAAAAGCAATTGGTAAAATAGCCAGAGAAAATAAAGTCGTTGTGGTTGCATCCTTATTTGAAAAACGAACAGCAGGAATTTATCACAACACTGCTGCAATTATAAATGAAAAAGGTGAAGTAGCCGGTATGTATAGGAAGATGCATATTCCTGATGATCCGGCTTATTACGAAAAATTTTACTTTACACCTGGTGATCTCGGCTTTAAGTCATTTCAGACAAAGTATGGCAACATTGGCACACTAATTTGCTGGGACCAATGGTACCCTGAAGGCGCACGAATAACGGCATTGAAGGGGGCAAACATTTTATTTTATCCAACAGCTATCGGCTGGCATCCATATGAAAAAGAGGAGCATGGGAAGAATCAATTTGATTCATGGAGAACTATACAGCAAGGACATGCGATTGCGAACGGTGTTTATGTAGCAGCGGTGAATAGAATTGGATTGGAAAAAGAAAATGAAAACTCTGCTGGTATAGAATTTTGGGGTTCCTCATTTGTTGCTGATCCTCAAGGAGTAATAATAGCTGAAGCATCAATCGATAAAGAAGAAGTCTTATTGGCAGAAATTGATATAAGCAGAATCGAATACATCCGTAGAAATTGGCCGTTCTTGCGAGATCGTAGAATCGATGCATATGGGGGAATCGATCAGCGATTCATAGATGAAGATGAAGATTAAAAATTTTCTTTTTAAATTGGTTGAAGTTCTATCCTAACAATATAGTCAGGTTAAGTAGATTTTAAATAACCAGTTTCAAATTTTAAAAATGATGAGCAATAAAAAAACAATAGATCAATTTCCATCTGATCTCGTCTATAGAATTCCCGCCGAATGGGAAAAGCACGAAGCAACCTGGATTGGCTGGCCACATAACAAAAATGATTGGCCGGGAAAAATTGATCCCATTTATTGGGTCTATGGTGAAATTGTACGAAAGATTGCTGAAGGTGAAAAAGTAAGAATAATTGTCGAATCAAAAGAAGAAGAGAAAAAAGCAAAGAAAATTTTAAAATTAGTCCATGTGAAAATTAGCAATGTGGAATTCTTTTATCTAATTACAAATCGTGGATGGCTGCGTGATTCAGGTCCGGCATTCATTAAAAATAATGAAGGAAAAATAGCAGCCGTAAATTTTGAATTTAATGCCTGGGCAAAATATTCTAATTTTAAAAAGGATAGAAAAGTTCCCAAGTTTATTTCAGATCAATTACAGATTGAAAGATTTAATCCTATTCATAAAGATAAAAAAGTTGTATTAGAAGGAGGAAGTATTGATATAAATGGTAGTGGCACTTTAATTACATCCGAAGAATGTTTAATGGAGGCCAAAATACAGGTAAGAAATTCCGGTTTTACAAAGAAAGATTACGAAGATGTATTTGGCAAATATTTAGGCATTTCAAATGTTTTGTGGTTGGGGAAGGGGATCACTGGTGATGATACGCACGGACATGTAGATGATCTCTGCCGCTTTGTAAATAAAAATACTGTTGTGGTAGTCCAGGAAGAAAATCAAAAAGACAAAAATTATAAAATCTTAAAGGACAATAAAGAAAGACTTGAAGGAATGAAATTGGAAGATGGATCAAAAATAAATATTGTTGACCTTCCAATGCCGTCACCGGTTATTTTTGATGGAGAAAGATTGCCAGCAAGTTATGCTAATTTTTATTTCTCAAATGCTGCTGTTTTAGTTCCAACATTTAATGATCAAAAAGATAGGATTGCACTTGGAATTTTATCAGAGCTAATAATCGACAGGCCTGTAATTGGTATTCACGCTGTAGATTTAGTTTGGGGATTGGGAACTCTGCACTGCCTTACTCATGAGCAGCCCGCTTAGAAATATCTTTAGAAAAGACATTTTGTGTCTTTATAATTTTGTATTCATTCTTCAAATAAAATTTTATTGTTTCATCCCTAAGCAAATTACTTCTGACCCTCATTAAATTTATACCTTTAGAAATTGCCCATTCCTCGGCTTTTTTAACTAATAGAGAGCCTGCTCCCATTCCACGTAAATTTTCATCAATAACTAATCCTCCAATCTCTGCAAAGGCTTTTGATTCCACTCTAATAGCCTTAAAGGCATGAATCCAACCAATAACTTTTTTATTTCCATTTTCAGCTACTAAGAAAATGCTATCAGGACTTTTTAGCACATAAGCTAGTCTATTCTTAATTTCGGTTTCAACAGACGGATAACCAAGTTGAGTGGAGAGAATTGTAATAAATTTGCTGTCGGTGATCACACCTCTTCTTATTATAATTTTGGAATTTGAATTAAATTGGTCATTCATAAGTGTTTTGCAGTTAATTAAATTCGAAATAATTTAAGTCCAAATATAAAAATTTATTTTTATTTGTTTTTGCGTATAAATCCCTT
>CAZRMA010000307.1:0-5071 GCA_964600655.1 uncultured Ignavibacteriaceae bacterium | reverse complement strand
ATAAATTTATTGCCGGTTGATAATTCCCATTTAAAATTTGAAGGTCTATTTGACCAATTTTCGTAATCTTTATTAGCTGCCTTTATTATATTATCTTTTATAGCTTCTTCCAATTCATCGTCGGTTTTTTCATTTAAATTAATTTTTTTCAAATTATTTCTATTCAATTCTTTCAATATATATTTCATATTAGATTTTAATAATGCTTTAGAATCCATTAAATTCATTTTTACCATTTCTTCAAAATTTTTCATAACTGTCTTTTCTGTATATTCACTTTCATTTGATTCCACTGTAATAATTAAATCCTCAAACGTAATTGCCCCTAATAAATCATCTTTAGATGAAAAAAATTGTTTAAATACGCTACTAACCTCTTCTCTAATAATTTCTTGTAACTTAGACATTTGAGTATCATTTCCAAAAAAATTAACCACAAAATCGGTTGGTGTATCTATTTCATATACATTAGAATATTTTTTATTTGGTATTTTTTCAACCTTTAAACTTCTTTCTTCTTCAGGAGAATTGCAATATCCTTTCGCCAATTCCATTGCCTTTTCCTTTGGGTTATCAGAATAAAATTTATCAACAATTTTTTGTGAAATCGTATCAATTACAAATACATTTGGTTTATTCACTTGACTTCTCCAGATAATTCTTTAACAAGTTCATAACTATTAAGTAATGCCATTACATGATTATCTGTATAAACTTTGAATTCTTTTAATAATTCTAATTGATTTATGACTTCATTTATTTTTATTGACATCACTTTATCATCAATTTTTTTAACACGTGTTTTCAATTGTTTTTGTATAACAGGTATTTCCGATTGAATATATGAAGTTAATGAATTAGCACTTGATATATTATTAATATATTCTTTAATAAGAGTCTTTTGTTGAAAATCAAGTTCTGAGTATTTATCATTAAATTTTTCTACTAAAATTTTATATGCTAATAATCTCAAGTCTTCATCCTGTTCTGAATATTCAGTTATTACAGAATCATCTTGTTCTTTATTAATTAAATTAGATGTTCCCAATATATTTTCAATTATAGTAAATTTAGAATTAACAATATCTACAGGATCCAAATTCTCATTTAATGATTTTGATTGAAATGTTTTATATATAGATGCAAGCAATTTATAATTTTCAATTTTAGGTCTAAAAAAATCATCCATATCAAAAGAATCTCTAATTTCCTTTAAAAGTGAATATTTAGATCGTTTAATATCATTGTATTTTAATTTTTTATGCGCATCAACCACTTCATTTATAAAATCCTCCGCCTTTTCTTTTATATCAAATTTTTGCTTTATAAGAGCTTGATATAAAACATATTCTTTTCCCAACTCGGAAGTATTTCTGAAATACTTTTCTATTAATCTCTGTGCAGTAGAATTTTCTACTCCATTGATAATATCACTGGTAAACCGTCTCGTTAAGAGCTCAAAAAGAATTCCGGTATTTTTAATCTTGTTATGTTTTACTTTTTTTGCCATTTTTATACTCCAAATGAAATTAAATTCATTTATTTTTAAATAAATATATATTATATTATATTTCTAACAAATTATCTTCGTCCAAATAAGTTTTTTCATCAGATTTTATTTCATCTTCGTCGGAATCTTCATTTTTCAATGATTCCTTAATTAATTTTTTAGATTTATCTCCAAACGGTATATTTTCTATTACTTCCCTTGCAATTCCTTTATTAGATTTTCTGGTTGTATTGCTTACAGAACTGCCATGAGCATCTTTTCCTATTGGATCTCTACCACGAATATGAGAATCCTGGCCATATTTACTTGGAGATTCTTTTCGTTGATTTTCATTATATTCTTTATCATAATCTTTATCATCTGTTTTATTAATTCCTTTACCTGTAGAATCATCCCAATTCATCTTAAAGTTTGTTGTTCCAAAATCTACTGGTTTTTCAGGAGTTTCTGATACGCCTTTATTCAATAATGCCAAATCATGTGGAGTACCAAATGTTTGATTTGTAATCATTGGATCATTTCCTTCATTTTCAATCTGTGTATGTCTAAACAATGTTTTAACATCATCAAGTACTTTTTGTCGTTGTCTTTCTATTTCGTCTTGAGATAAGTTTAGTACATTTTTATAAATCCAATCATTAGATAATAATTTTGTTTCTTGCATATCTCTTGCAAGGTTTATTTTTTCTTGCCATAATGAAATTTTCTCTTGCTCATATATTGTAGAAGGATTTGTAAGAGTCAATTCAAAATCTACTATATCTTCATCTTTAAAACCTTGTGTATAAAGATGTATAACTGCAATCTTTGATAATTCAGATACAAATATTTTTTGTATTCTTTCAATAGTTCTTGCAAATCTAACATCCTCTGCAGCAAGTGTAGCTTTTCCAGATATGCCTTCTTCATATCCTAAAAATGCTTTAGGTATTTTCAGTGCTGCCATCATCATATTTCTTAAATATTCAATATCATCTATTGCATTATATTCAAGACCAGGCAATGATTCTATACTTGTACCAGAATCTCCACCTCTTACTGGTATAAAAAAGTCTTCTGTCATATTCATCATATTATATTTAAGATTATATTCACCAGTTCTCTGATCAACATAAGGAACTTTTTTAATTTGATTTACAATTTTTTTAATATATTGTTCAGTTTCATTCGGTGGGATATTTCCAGTATCTATTCTAAATATTCTTTTTTCTGGAGCTCTCATTATTCTATGTATTAACATAGCATCTTGCATTAACCATAATTGTTTCCATACTCTACGTGCGGATTCAACCATTGATTTGCCATAAGGAAGGAAATTAGGATCACCTACTAATCTAAAATGGGCAATTTCATAATTTTCATATTCTAATTGTCCAGCCAATAAACCTTCGTGTTTAAATTTAACCCTAAAAGGATTTTCAGGATCAAATCCTTCTTCTCGTGTCATTTCATACGGTGACACTGGTATTACATTTACAATACCATAATTTTCTGAAATCTCTAACTTTAAGAAATGATCGCCGTATTTACACAAGGTTCTCATCCAAGGCCAAAGATTAAATTCGATATTTAAAATATCATAAAATAAATTGTGTAAAACTTCTTTGATTTTGTCATTATCACTTTTAATTGTTAATACATCACCAAATTCATTTTTTACGGAACTTTCATCTGCATAAATATCTAACGCAGATGCTATAATTGGATCTGATTCCATCAAATCATAATCTCTGAAAAGCACAAGTCTCTGCATTGAGATTGTTGCTAATTCATTATAACCATATCGACCTACAGTCGAATGGAATCCAGCTAAACCTCTACTTTTTAAAAAGTTAGTATTTAAATCTGAAAAAGATTGTATTCTTTCGGTATCAGTAACTTTTAATTGCTTACCACCAACATTACGAATTACTACATTTGTGGAAAACAATCTTTTAAGTCTATTAAAAAGACTTTTATCAGCCATTTTGACCTCCTATTATTATTTTTACATAGGAATATCGATTTTTTGTTATCGATTTCTTAATTCTCTATATAATATTGTAATTATATAATAATAAATATCAATAATATTTAAAAAATGCGTATATTATTATGATTATAGATAATTATTATAATTTTAAATTATGGGAACGCATAACCAGTCCAATATACACCCATATTTACTGATTTACCTGTTCTTACTTTAATTCCGTTACACATATGAATTATTCCAGTATCGTTATCATGTCCTGCAACCATAATCCAATCTGCTGGAATATCAAATCCAGTTCCGTTATATTGCACTAATAAAAAGTTAGCTTGAAGTGATGTTGAAGTACTTCCATATGGCAGTAAATAATACAATACATCCCAAGCATTAATTGGAATTCCATTTGATGTTGCAGTGACATTTGAATGTCCATTTGCACCATAAACTGTACCTGTTGTTGGACACGCCATTTGAAAATATGAACCGTATGCAGTATCAGAAGTTGTTCCTGCACCAATAACAAGAAATCTTGAAGACCATTTTATATACAGTTGACCCACAGAAGTAGTACATGATATTGTTCCACCACCTGCTATTTTTTCTCTTGAATGAATTTCAAAATTTCTTTTTGTGCTATACAATACACCAGATGCAGAAAAGGTTCCAGTTAAATTTAAAGTAGATCCATCGAAAGTTAAATTACTTTCTACAGTTGCATTTGGCGCTGAACTATTTAAAGTAAGTAAACCGTTATTAGTTGTTCCTGATAAAGTTAATAAACCTGATGAACCAGAACTACCACTTGACCCAGATGTTCCATTTGCACCATGTGTTCCAGAACTTCCAGATGAACCACTCGTACCTGAAGAACCGCTTGCACCTGTTGCGCCATGCGTTCCAGAACTGCCTGAACTTCCAGATGTACCAGATGAACCAGAACTTCCTGATGTTCCATTTGCACCATGTGTTCCAGAACTGCCTGATGTTCCTGATGTGCCTGAAGTTCCTCGTGTACCAGATGACCCCGATGAACCCGATGTACCGGAACTTCCAGATGCTCCGTTTACTCCGCTCGAACCTGAAGTGCCTGATGTTCCGTTTGCACCATGTGTTCCAGAACTACCTGAACTTCCTGAAGTACCAGAACTTCCAGATGCTCCGTTTACTCCGCTTGTACCACTTGTACCTGATGTACCATTTGCACCATGTGTTCCAGAACTGCCGCTTGAACCTGATGTTCCAGATGAACCATTTGCACCGCTTGAACCTGAAGTACCTGATGTTCCTGAAGTTCCTCTTGTACCGCTTGAACCTGATGTACCGGAACTTCCCGATGCTCCGTTTACTCCACTCGAACCAGAACTTCCCGATGTACCAGTTGTACCAGAAGTTCCGGAAGTTCCCGATGCTCCGTTCACGCCACTCGATCCACTTGAGCCACTTGAGCCAGATGTTCCTGTTGTGCCAGATGTTCCTGATGTTCCATTTGCTCCATTAATTCCTGACGAGCCTGATGAACCTGATGAACCTGATGAACCAGAAGTTCCTGTTGTGCCTGAAGTTCCTGTTGTGCCTGAAGTTCCTGATGT
>CAZRMA010000306.1:3577-5080 GCA_964600655.1 uncultured Ignavibacteriaceae bacterium | reverse complement strand
AACCCAGTTTATCTTTCAAAATATCTAAGTGATAAATCTTTAATTTCATCTTTAGACAATTCATTTGCCTTTCCACTCTATCTTTATTCAGAAGACGGCACAAAAGTACCAAACCTAAAGACAGAAATTGTGGAAGAGATTGAAAAGATAACCGGCAAAACAGAACCGGAAGAAATTTTAGATTACATTTATGCAGTTTTACACTCGCCTTCTTACCGTAAAAAATATAAAGAATTTTTAAAGATAGACTTTCCGCGTGTGCCATATCCAAAAGACAAAAAGACATTTAAAGAATTAATAAAATTGGGAACTGAACTCCGTCAATTACATTTACTGGAATCACCAAAGGTAAACCAGTTTATTACAACATTTCCCAAATTGGGTTCAGATACAGTAGATAAAATTAAGTTTGAAAATGTAGGGAACGAAAATATTCGTTCCCTTAAAAATACAAGGAATGATGATTATCATTCCCTACAAAACAATGTTGGCAATGTTTGGATAAACGCCGAACAATACTTCGGCAATGTTCCGGAAATTGCCTGGAATTTTTATATCGGCGGATACCAGCCAGCACAAAAATGGTTAAAGGACCGCAAAGGCCGCAAACTCACCAACGAAGAAATCGAACACTACCAAAATATTATAGTAGCACTTACCGAAACAAACCGAATAATGAAAGAGATTGATAAAATAGATTTTTATTAATAAAATTTTAAGGATACAATTTTAATTATGTAGTGGACGAAAATTTTCGTCCACTACAATTGGAAATAATAATGAGATATAGAAAAGCAAACCGCCTTAAATTTTATGATTATTGAAACGCAGGATGGTATTACATAACAATCTGCACAAATGAACATAAAAATCATTTTGGGAAAATAGAGAATGAAAAAATGATATTAAATGAAATGGGAAAAACCGTTGAAAAAATATGGTTGAATATTCAAGAACATTATCCATTTACGGCATTAGACGAATATATTATTATGCCGAATCACATTCATGGGATAATTATTATTGATTATGATGTCAACGTTGTAGGGGACGAAAATTTTCGTCCCCTACACAAGACAAATTTATCGAATGTAATTAAAGGATTTAAAATTGGTGTAACTAAATGGTGCAAAGCTCACAACCACAACAATTTCAAATGGCAGCGTTCGTTTTATGAAAGAATAATCCGCAATGAAAAAGAATTATTTCATATTCGAAAATACATACAGCAAAACCCGCTTAAATGGGAGTTAAATAAAAATATTAACAACCAGGAAATTTAAGGACAAACATTTCCTCTTATTGAAAACATTAAATTAAGATACCGAATTCCCCATATAATAATTCCATTTTTATTTCTATTATTAAACCTTTAGAATTACATTTCATTTGAAGTAAATCTTCATTATTGATTCTACTTAATTTTTAAATAAGGTTGCACAACTAAAAACTAATAATTTGGCTCTGTTAAAAAATGAAATAAACAAAGAGAAAATAATCTCT
>CAZRMA010000306.1:0-3477 GCA_964600655.1 uncultured Ignavibacteriaceae bacterium | reverse complement strand
TATTACTAATAAAAAAGAACAAATTGTTAAAAGTGAAAAGCCTGATTCAACGGAAGATGATTTAAAATTTGCGGCTTCTTTGCTGGATACATTTTTAGTTCGCCATCCTGAATACGCTAAATTTATTTTGCAGCAGCAGGCTAAAAGACTTGCTGAAAATCGCAAGGCTGTTACAAGATATGATATAGTACGAAAAATTAATGATGAACTACATGAATACATACAAAAAAACTTTCCGGAAGGTTCGGAACATGCAATGAGTCCATATGGCGGTCAGGGAATGCAAATTCCCATTGATGGTTTGATTGACGCCATTAAAGATGTATTTAAATAATATTTTAACTGTATTTGCATTATTGATTAATCGAAAAAATGAGATTTTGAAGCAACAGATTTTTATATTGAGCAAGTGAATTTTGGAATCAAAATAATTTGAATAATAAAAATATGAATGATAGTAAATATGCAATTGGAGCTTGTTTAGGTGCTTCTAAAAATTCATTTGTGCAAATTAAATGTGATGCCTCAGGGCAAATCTTAAAATTGTTAAGACACTTAAGTTTTATTTCGATTGGGAAAAGTAAAAATATATTGTTGATCTACAATAAAAAGTTTGATATTAAAAAGAAATAAAATTTAAATGAATGAAGTTGTTATATATAAATCGCTTGATAACGAAACTAAAGTGGAAGTTCAGTTTGAGGGAGAAACAGTATGGCTAAATCAAAATCAAATGGCTCTTCTTTTTAATCAAACTAAACAAAACATTAGTCTACATATAAAAAATTGCTTCAAAGAAAGAGAGTTGAATAAAAAAGCAACCGTCAAGGAATCCCTGACAGTTCAAAAAGAAGGAAATCGTCAAGTAAAACGTAAATTAGAATATTATAACTTAGATGTAATAATCTCCGTCGGATATAGAGTAAAATCAGTTAGAGGCACACAATTTCGCCAATGGGCTACACAAAAACTTAAAGAATATTTAGTACAGGGTTATATAATAAACAAAAAACGTTTGGAAGAAAGAGAATTTGAATTAAAATATTTGAAATCTGGAATTTCAATAATTAATAGAACTATTGAAAACCAGGCTGGAAATTTAAATGAAGCAAAAAAAATATCTTCATTATTAGAAGATTTTTCATCCGGACTTTCACTCCTTGACGATTATGATAATAAGAAATTAGATACAAAAGGAAAGAGTACTAATAGAACTGTTATAGTAGAATCCCATGAATATAAAAAGCTTATAAAAATGATGAAAAGAGAATTTGATTCAAAACTTTTTGGAAAAGAAAAAGATAGTAGTTTTGAAAGCTCGGTTTCCCAGATATATCAAATCTTTGATGGTAAAGAGCTATATCCATCAATTGAAGAAAAAGGTGCTATGTTACTTTATCTTATAGTAAAAAATCATTCTTTCATTGATGGGAATAAACGAATTGCAGCCGCATGCTTTTTATATTTTCTTGAGAGAAATAACTTACTTTACAATTCTGTCGGATTACCAATAATAAGCAATGATACATTAGCCTCAACAACACTACTAATTGCTGAAAGTAAACCGGAAGAAATGCAGACTGTTAAAAATGTGATAGTAAGTATATTAAACAGAAAAAGAAAGTAAGTGTATATAAAATACTTTTTGTCGTCATGGAAGTCGAAATAAATATTATTGAATAGCTAAACTAAATCTTAACTTTATTTTTATTAATACAAACCATAATAATAAATGATAGAATCTAAATCTGCTATAAGGCAAGTAATTGGAGCTTGTTTGGGGGCTTCCACAATTTCATTTGTTAAAATTAAAAAAGATGGAAATCAAACTACTATTGATGATGTTTTAACTCTTTCTCATAATGGCGACCCAAGAAAAGTATTTAAGGATAAGTTAATTGAATTTACAAATAGAAAAGAAACAGTTTTATCTGGAATTAATACAACAGAATTTTTAAGAGAGAAATCTTTTTCAAATGACTCAGAAAGATTTCTCAGTCGAGGACTCCTTCGAAATGACAACGGTGAAAATTCATTCTCCAATATTCCAATAGTAGTTACTGGACGAAAATTTAGAAAGCTCGTAAAGTTTACGAACATCCCTGAGCCTGAAGCAACTGAATATGCATTTACTTTCTTAAATAAAGAAAAAGAAAATTACTCAGCTGTCGCTTCATTGGGTGGTGAAACATTTATGGTTTATACCATCGACGACGAAGGAAAAATCTCAAATGTAATTACAAAAAATCAATGTGCCTCGGGAACTGGAGAATTTTTTCTTCAGCAAATTAAAAGAATGAATCTTGGAATTGACGAAGTTGTTGACATAGCGAAAGATGCAGAACCTTTTAAAGTTTCCGGCAGGTGTTCTGTGTTCTGCAAATCGGATTGTACACATGCATTAAATAAAGGAATACAGAAATCCGAAGTTGCTTCTGGGTTGTCTTTGATGATGGCGGAAAAAGTTGAAGACCTGCTTAAAAAAGTTAAGCCTGGCAAAGTAATGGTTGTTGGAGGCGTGACAAAAAATTCAGTTGTTATGGATTTTCTGAGAGAAAATATCTCTGGTCTACCGATCAAGAATATTGCGACCATTCCAATTGTCATTTCGAAGGAGTCCTCGACTGAGAAATCTATAGCAAATTTTAGAGATGCGATTTCTCCCTCTGGTCGAAATGACAGGGAAATTAATTCACGAACACTTACTAACAACATTCAAAACGAAAAGACAACTATTTACATTCCTAAAGAAGCACCTTACTTTGAAGCACTTGGCGCCGCATTATATGGACTTGAAAATGAAGTTAACATAATAGAAAATTTTGATGATATTTTCATTCCGCGAAGCAGTTCATTTGTATTTCATCAGCCGCTAAAAAATTTCGAAGACAAGGTTCAGTTCAAAACAATGAAGCATCATAAAGCAAAAGATGGCGATGTTTGTATACTCGGGCTTGATGTTGGTTCTACAACTACAAAAGCAGTTGTAATCAGAAAATATGACAGCCGCATTTTGGGTTCTGTTTATTTATACACACACGGAAATCCAATAGAAGCTTCCCGCAAATGTTACACTGAATTATTGAAACAGATTCCAGAAAAAATAAAAATTATAGGAATCGGAACAACCGGCTCGGGCAGACAAATTGCAGGGCTTCATGCTTTAACCGAAGGAATAATTAATGAAATTGTTGCGCATGCAGCCGCAGCCGTTTACTTCGATCCAGAGGTCGATACTATCTTTGAAATTGGCGGACAGGATGCAAAGTTCACTTATATAGTAAATAAAGTTCCAGCTGATTATGCAATGAATGAGGCATGTTCTGCGGGTACGGGTTCTTTTCTTGAAGAATCTGCGTACGAATCTCTTGGAATAAAAGTAACCGATATTGAACCTATCGCAATGAAAGCAGATATGCCGCCGAATTTCAGTGATCAATGTTCTGCTTTTATAAGTTCAGATATTAAAACTGCTCA
>CAZRMA010000305.1:0-5110 GCA_964600655.1 uncultured Ignavibacteriaceae bacterium | reverse complement strand
CAGTGATATCAATATGGAAATTGAAAAAGGCAATTTTAATTACGCAAAAGAATTAATAAATAAAAGGCTATCGACTGAAAATTTAACGGATATAGAAAAGTATAATTTAAATTTTCAAGTTGATGTTATGAATAGAATTGAAAGAGATTTTAGGAAAAGTAGAAGCGATATAAAGGAACAATTAGCAAAATATTATCCAAATTTAACCGATAAAATGATTATAGCCTGGGAAATTGATAAATCATTGGAAATGAAATTTATCAACGGAGAAAAGAAATACTTTAATAACGCTGTTCCAAATCTTTTTAGAGTAAATGAAGACGCAGCTAAAGTAAAGCAAAAGATTGACGGGGTATATCATGATAAATTAAAAATGTTTTTAAAAGATCATTTGCCTGTATCTGTAAAAGAATTTGAAAAATCTGGGAGCCATATTGTTAATCCTCAAAAGATGAAACTGCATTATACATTAGCAGTTAATGCTGATGCTGTTCCTGATGGAGAGACCATTCGCTGCTGGCTACCTTATCCTAAAGAAAATTTTAATCGACAGAAAGAAGTAAAGTTAATTTCAGTCAATAGTGATGAATATATAATTGCTGATGATACTCATCCGCAAAGGACATTGTATCTTGAAAAGAAAGCCGTAGAAGGGAAGCCTACAAAATTTGAAATGGAATTTGAATATACTGCCTACTCCGAAGTTTATGATATTGATCCTGACAAAGTTAAACCTTATGATACAAGTTCGGAACTCTATAAAAAATACACTGCTGAAAGAGCTCCGCATATTGTTTTTACAAATGAACTAAAAGAGTTGTCAAAAAAAATAATCGGCGATACAAAAAATCCTTATGAAAAAGTATTTAAAATTTTCCAATGGATCAGTAATAATATTCCATGGGCAAGTGCGAGAGAATATTCAACTATTGACGATATTTCTTCATATTGCATTAACAACATGCATGGAGATTGCGGTATTAAGGCAATGACATTTATAACTTTTGCAAGGTTAAATGGAATTCCAGCCCGCTGGCAAAGCGGCTGGATGCTTCATCCTGGAAGTGTTAATCTTCACGACTGGGCTGAATATTATTTAGAAGGTTACGGGTGGATACCGATTGATGTTGATTACGGAATTCAAGACTCTGATAATCCCAAAGTAAAATACTTTTATGCAAGTGGAATTGATTCATACCGATTAATTGTAAACAGCGATTTTGGACAGCCGCTATTTCCAGCCAAAATTTTTCCGCGAAGTGAAACAAATGATTTTCAGCGCGGTGAAGTTGAGTGGCGCGGCGGAAATTTATATTTCGATAAGTGGAATTATCATATGGATGTGAAATATGAGAATGACCAAAGTTCATTTTAAATTAGTTTTATAACTCTTAGAAACTTCGGTAATTACCAATATTTTTACCCTTATTCTGGGGAATAAAAACCCATTTCTTCTTTTGATTTTACAAAGTGTTTGGTAAATTTAACTCCCTTAAAAAATTATATTTATGAGATATTTTATAAAGATTGTTTTAATACTTTGTGTTTTGAGTACACTCTCATTTGCACAAAGGCAGCAATATTTTGATGCTCCATTTGGAGGAGGCGGTGGATTTACTCCCGGATGGATTTTCCCGAATTTTGATCAAGTAAATCCTGTTTTAAAACAATTTGGAGTTCCTGAATTTTCCAAAGGCGGATTTTTTACAACAGGCGGAAGTGGATTTATTTATTTAGGATTTATAAAAAATTTTAGGGTCGGCGGTATAGGTTTTGGAGGCTCTAAATCAACTTCCTCTTCACAGGAATCCCAGCTTCTACTTGATAAAAGTTTAGATAAGAATTCGGTTCAGGCAGTAGTTAATAAAGAAGTACAATATTCACTTGGCGGTGGCGGATTAACATTAGAGTACACTTTACCATTTATAAAAAATGTTGGAATTTCAGTTGGAGGAATAATAGGCGGCGGCAGTTTAAGTATGGAAATTTATAAGAACAGCGGTACTTTTACATGGGATAATGTTTGGAGCGAGATTTCTGGACCTTTTCCTTCAGGCAATGAACATAAAACAATTAAAAATAATTTTTGGTTTTTTACACCAACAGTTAATGTTGATATTCCGGCATTTAGATTTGTAGCATTTAGAATAGGCGCAGGGTATCAATTAACTTTTGCAAATAAATGGACAATCGATAATAATCAAAATTTGTCGAACGTTCCATCGGATTTAAATGGAAATAGTTTCTTTATCCAAACAGGAATCTTTATAGGGTTTTTCTCTTTTTAAGGAAATAAATGAAAAATGTTTTAGTTACCGGTGGCGCCGGATTTATAGGCAGTAATTTTATAAATCACATTCTTAATGAACGTGATGATTATAAAATCATAAATCTTGACAAACTTACTTATGCCGGCAATCTTGAAAATTTAAAATCCTCTGAAAGAAACAAAAATTATTTTTTTATTAAAGGTGATATCTGCAATAACGAACTAGTAAATTACATTTTTGAAAAATATAGAATTAAATATGTAATTAATTTCGCCGCCGAATCTCATGTTGATAGAAGCATTTTAGGTTCTGAAATTTTTTTTAGAACAAATGTAATCGGTACAAATGTATTATTAGAAGCCGCTAAAAGATTTGAAGTAGAAAAGTTTTTACAAGTTTCGACAGATGAAGTTTACGGCAGTTTAGGTAACGACGGGCTGTTTACGGAATCAACACCACTTTCACCCAACAGTCCCTACTCTTCGAGCAAAGCTTCATCTGATATGATGGCATTGTCGTTTCATCATACTTATGATTTGCCAGTTGTGATAACTCGATGTTCGAATAATTATGGGCCATTTCAATTTCCAGAAAAATTAATTCCTTTAATGATAATCAATGCTTTAAATAATAAAAAACTTCCAGTATACGGTGATGGAATGTATGTGCGAGATTGGATATATGTCATAGATCATAATAAAGCAATAGATTTGGTTTTTGAAAAGGGAAGGGTTGGGGAAGTTTATAACATAGGCGCAAGTAATGAAATGCCTAATATCGAAATAATAAAATTAATTTTAGGTCATTTACACAAATCTGAAGAGTTAATTCAGTTTGTTAAAGATCGTCCTGGCCATGATAGACGTTATGCAATTGACTCTTCAAAAATTCAAAATGAACTAAAGTGGAAACCGTCTTTCAATTTTGAAAATGCAATCGTACAGACAATTGATTGGTATCTTCAAAATAAAGATTGGTGGGAAAGAATTATCTCTGGTGAGTATCAAAATTATTACAATATTCAATATCAACAATAAAGTTAGAAATCTATGAAATCATTTCTGCATTTTAAAAAAGTAGTTTTTATTTTTTTCTTTAGTCTAAGCTCAGTATTTGCTCAGTTTAGTTCACAATCATCAAACTCAAATTCAGATCAGCTTTATACGGCCGGAGCAATAAGTGTTACTATCGGCGGAAATTTTATTGTTACAGGATCTTTCCCTGCACTTGTAACGGATAGAGTTGATCAATTTGTTACCAGGTTATACAATCAAATACAATCCAAATTATATTCGGAAACAATTGGACTTCTTGAGAAGAAAGAACTTGAGAAAGAACTTGAAGGAATATCTTTTAGGAATGTTACTTTGAAAAGAAAATCCGGCGAAGAATTTAAGCTTGATCTTTTAAAGTTCAGAAGAACCGGTGACTTTTCTCAAAACCCATATTTAAAAAATGATGATGTAATTATTTTTGCTCCAACCGACTTAAAAAGAAATTTTTTTGATATCGATGGAGCAGTAAATAATCCTGGCAAATTTAGTTTTGTTGATGGTGATAAATTGTTAGATGCAATAACTCTTGCCAATGGATTAAATAAAGCATATGAAAATGTTGATTCGGTTGAGATCAATCGTCTTAGTTATAATGGCGAAGATATGCAGACAATTAAACTGTCTGTTAATAGTGATTTTAAATTGCAAAGAGGAGATAGAATAACAGTAGTAGCTGATGAAACGCAGAGAAAAGATTTTAAAGTTACAGTATTTGGCGAAGTAAATTTTCCAGGTAACATTCCTATCACAAAAAACTCAACCACTTTAACAGAAGTGATTAAAAAAGCCGGCGGTATAACAGGAAATGCATCGTTACAAAGAGCTAAACTTTTTACCGGAAATAATTTTAATCTTTTAGTGAAAAAATTATATAATGTAGATTTAAAAGATACTCCTTTAGATACTGCAATGGTTGATAGATTTTTAAAACTTGATGAACTAATGATGAATAGAATGGATGGTTTAACAAGAGAAGAAAAAGAATATTTTTCCGTTGATAATGAAGTAAGGATTTTAACCGACGGTACTTCTGTTAACTTCATAGATTACGATAAACCTGGTTCTGAAGCATCACAATTTTATGTACATAATAATGATATAATTATTATTCCTGCTAAAAGTAAAACCATCCAGGTGTTCGGGCAGGTTACTAATCCGGGAAGAATAAATTATGTTGAAGGAAAAGATATAAATTATTATATAGATAAAGCTGGGGGATTAGGGCAATATGCAATTGATGATGAAATTACTTTAATAAAAGGTGAATCGAGAAGATGGGTTTCGATTGAAGATGAGTCATACAAAATAGAGCCAGGCGATTATATCTGGGTACCGCGTGAGATCATTAGAGGTTTTAATTATTATCTTCAACAGGTTGCAACATATTTAGGAATAGTTGCGAGTGCTGCAACAGTTGTACTATTATTACTGAAGTTGAATCCAAATAATTAAAATATTAAAGCTAAGACTGAGTAATGAAAATAAAAGAGTATAAAATAATTCAATGATTTCTTGACAATTAAGAATAATCAATTATATTTGAAAGGCTAATTTCAAAATGGTTTTACTTTTTTTACAAGGAAGAAAAACTATTAAAAAATTAGCAAATTTATTTTGAAATTGTGAAACGATCTCTTGACTTTAGAAACAAGAGAAAGTAAATTTGAAGCCCTTCTTTATTGAAGGTTTCAATAAAAAGTTCTTTGACAGAGTGAGTGCATTTAATCAATTTTATTAAATGGTTTCAATCAAGCGTCTAAACGCCAAGATTACAAAAAAATTAAA
>CAZRMA010000304.1:2688-5111 GCA_964600655.1 uncultured Ignavibacteriaceae bacterium | reverse complement strand
ATTATGTTAAATATGAATGGGAATATATACCTCATTTCTATTATAATTTTTATGTTTATCAATATGCTACTTCATTGATTTATGCTACAGCATTTGCCCAGAAAATTACAGACGAAGGACAGTCTGAGGTTGACAAATATTATAACATTCTTAAAGGCGGTAGTTCCGATTATCCTTTAAATTTAATTAAGAAAGCCGGCATTGATCCTCTTTCATCGGAAGCATTTGATTTAACAATGAAAAAAATGAATGAAGTAATGGATGAGATGGAAGCAATAATGAGAAAGGAATAGTTCGAAAGCTTTAATTTAATTATTTAATGCCGGATTTTTTTAATCCGGCATTTTTATTTTCATATCCAAATATCATTTTGTGCTGTGAGAATATTTTTAACATCCCCCGTATTCACAACGCCTCGCGGTTCAACTAAAAGTAAATGACATTCTTTTTCGGCAGAAGGTTTATGCTCAACATTTCGGGGAACAACAAACATTTCGCCGCTTTTTAATTTTACTTTACCGTCCCTAAATTCTATTTCCATTTCACCGTCTAAAACAATAAAAACTTCGTCAGTATCTTCATGTTTGTGCCAGATAAAATCTCCTTTAAGCTTTGAGATCTTAAATTGATAATCATTCATTTCGGCGATTACCTTGGGTGTCCAATGCTCATTAAACTTTCCCAGCTTTTCTTTGAAATTTATTGATTTATATTCCATACAAATTATCTCAATAGTTTGTTGAGGTTTAACAAATTATTTTTTAACAACTTCAGACTGGACACTATTTTCTTCCTTATTCATAAATAGGGTTTGAGTAGGATAAGCAAACTCTATTCCTCTAGTTTCAAACTCTTCATAAATTTTCAAATTTATTGCTTGTTGAATATCCATATACTTGACATAGTCAGCGCTTAAAACATAATAGACAAATTCAAAGTTTAAACTAAAATCTCCATATGATGCAAAATGCCCTCTATCAAATGTAACGTCTTTCTGCTCTTCAATTATACTTTTAACCAATGGTGGAATTTCTGCGAGTTGCCTTGCTTTTGTTTGATAGATTACGCCAAGTTTAAAAACAACACGCCTGCGTTCCATTTTTTTATAATTATGCACTCTGGAATTCACTAAATCTGTATTTGAAAAAACTAATTGCTCCCCGCTTAAGCTTCTTATTCGTGTTGATTTTATTCCAATATATTCAACACTGCCGACTTTATCACCAACAATCAGAAAATCACCGATTTCAAATGGCCGATCAAAGAAAATTACAAAATAGCTAAAAAGATCGCCTAAAATTGTTTGCGCAGCCAAGGCGATGGCGATACCACCTATTCCAAGCCCAGCAATAGCAGCAGAAATTTTAAAGCCAAGGTTATCTAGCACGAACATTAAACCAACAATCCAAATTAGAATGTTTACAATTGTAAGAATCCCCTTCATTTGTTTTCGCCTGTTTTCAATGTCGCCTTCAGGTCCCGCTTTTTTTCTTAAATATGAATCCAGACTGAATCTTAATATTGCAGTAATAGACCGAAGAATGAAAAACGTAATAATAATAACAGAAGCAATTTCAATACTTCTTTCGATTTTAGGCGGCAGTACTAAAATTTTTATTGCCAAAATAAATGCAGAAAAATAAAGCAGGGGCACAACAGTTTTTTCAATTCCCCTTACGATAAAATCATCAATTGTTGTTTCAGTTTTTTCCGACCATTTTTCTAATTTTTTTACTACAATTCTTTTAAAGATATAAATGATTATTAGGCCAATTATAAATGAACCCAATACAGTGAAGTAAACTGAAAGTGCATTTCCATAATATACTTGAGATAAAAAATCACTCATTATTTATTTTCTCCTAATTTGTTCGGAACTAAGAAAATAATATTTACTGCCTAAAATTCAAGAAACATTGTAAAAAAGCAGACTAATTATTCCTAATTATTGAGAAAGCTTAAACAGAATATTTTTCTATTATAAAATCCGGAATTCTAACCGGCTTGCCGCTTTTAATTGAGATCATAGTATAAATTAAATAACCCTCTGCGGCAATTTTATTGTTTTCTTTTTTTACTATCCAAAAATTTACTTTTGATTGCGCCCCATTCACTGAATCGATTTGGGTGCGAACAATTATTTTATCCTTTAATGATAATGCCCTTTTATATTCAATATGCGAAGTGCTCACAACCCAATTATAATCATTCTTATGAAATTCGCTCATGGACATTTTATAATTTCTATTCATTTGATCATAGCGCGCAGCAAGCACATAATCTAAATACTTCGTGTTATGAACGTGATTGTTCATATCAATATCATCCGGACGAATCACTAATTCTGATTCAAATATAGAATACATATAAGTTTTGATTAATTATAAATTGAGATAATTAATTACAAAAATAAGTAATTAATT
>CAZRMA010000304.1:0-2588 GCA_964600655.1 uncultured Ignavibacteriaceae bacterium | reverse complement strand
TTATTCCCACCAATCTACTATATCAAATCTTGAAGATTTTAATTTAGCCTGGGCATTTGCTAATGCTTGAGAACTATAGAAAAATTTAGCATTTCCTGTTGCCTGGATATCAACACTTTTACCAACAAATACAGCGCCGCCGTATATACCGGCATTTCCAACAGTTTTTGTTTCAAGCTTTGATTCACCATACGCAATTACAATGCCTTTAAATGTAAAATTACCGCTCATAGTTAAATTGCCATTGACAATCATAATTCCATAACCATCTGCACTTCCGGTTAAATGTACATCGCCGTTTACTACGGTTATTTTGGGTGAATCCCAGGTTCCAAGTTGAGTTCCACTACTATAGGTTCCGGAAGCCAAATTTATGTCTGCAGCAAAAATAAAATCTTTTGCAAGTTCGGTCCAATCCCTAGTATCAGTTATTGAGTGCACGCTTGGATTACCGCCGGCCCCATCTATGTTTCCATACATTTTAGACTTTACATTGTTTATAAAATCGGCACTATCTGCCGGCGTATCTACGGCAACTCCTGGCAACGCAGCATTTGGTCCAGCGGAACCATCAATGTTAGTATCGTTTCCACTAATTGACATATTTCCATTTAGGTTCAAATCTGTATTATCGGAAGTAACGTAAAGAGCTGCTTTTATACTCGGCATTGCGATTTGACTTCTTTTTGCAGTCACCTTTGCTTCATGCGTTACACCATCAAAGATAGCAACTGATTTAATTTCCATTGCACTATCAGGACCAGAAATAGAAACATCATATGTTCCACTTGCAAGTTTGTTATTTCGAAAATTGCCATGAAGAGTTTTATCTCTTCTAAGTTTTTCAAGGTATATTTCAACTCCAGAATTTGCAATTAAACGAGATTTAGTGTTATCGAAAAAATCAACTGTGGATTGAATTCCTTGATTGTTATTGGCGTTCAAATCTAAAATTAAAAAACTAATTAAGACAGTAACACCTAAAGCTAAAATTATTGATGCTTTTCCCATTTTACATATTCCTTGGATTTATTGTCATTTCCCAATACGTAAATATATATTTGTCGTTTACCGGTTCCGGGGATTCGACCCATATTTCAGCTTTAATATATTTTACATCATCTAATACCGCTGTGGGTTGTTGTTTTACATCTAAATAACTAAATCTTAAGTCTGTAATACCCAATGAAGGGCCTTTTGCAGTATCACCGTTTACTACTCTAAGTAGAACTTTATCATGTGGATTGGATGTAAATGAAACATCTGTTGAATCACTAAGTGCATAACCAACTACATCTTCAACACCATTTGTATCTATATCTGCATAAAAACTAATTCGTTTCTTTTGAGCAGTGATTAAAGATTGCCCTTTATGCTTATACCCGATTTTTCTCAAATCATAGGTTAACATTTCAGCAAGTGTTTTTGAGTTTTGCATTAATTGCAATTCTGTATTTGAAGAATATCTTGCCTGTGAAGAATACATATTCAAGTTAAAGAACATAGTAAAAATTATTCCGCCAATTAAAGTAGCTCCCAATATGTCTAATAGTACATTCATTTATTATTTCAAAGTAAATATATATGAAACTTGAACAGGAGTATGAAGATATGGACTCGTTACAGTAATAGTTGCTCTTTTATAAAAGGTTTGATATGAAACTGCTTTATCCTGATTATCTTTATCAACATATTGAACTCTGCAAGAGACAAAATAATCCTCAGCATGCGGTGCAGTAATATATTTTGTGTAACCGTTAAAATCATCTATATCATTAAATGTTTCAAAGGTTTCGTATTGATTATGGCCCAAACCGCTGGCTGGAGTCAGATCGTTTGGGTTCGTTGTTGGAAAATCAACGGTAGCAGCATCAAAACTTTTTTGTTTAATAATTTCCAGCATATCGTCGGCTAATGAAAATGCTGTTAAAATAACCGTGTTTTCAGTATCAACAGTAGAACTTTGCAATACGCTTGAATTAAAATTAAGCGAGGCAAAAGAAAGGATGACCATTGAGCCTATTGTTAACATTGACTGTATGTTGTTCATTTTACACCTTGGGATTAATTCTTTATTGAGCAAAAATTATACCTTATAGCATCATTCGCTTTTTCAAATCTTTCAATGAACTATTAGAAATTCTTACCCCTAGAAGTAAAAACTACTATTCAAGCCAGGAAACAATTTCAAATGCCCCGGTTCCAGGATAAAATGGTGGTGAGCTAAGCATCAATCTTTGGTCGTATTTATATCTTTTACTAAATCCGTGATTGATAGTACTCCCACTGAAAGTACCTACAGCAGCCCGCGTATCTTGAATAATTCCACCTAATAATTGTATTTCACCGCTAACAGGCCTGGTATTATAGTTTTCTGCTCCGAATCCACCGGTTTGACAATATACGGAACCATCTATTCTAACATCATTATGATTTGCAGCATTATCTGTAATCCTAACATCGTTATATGCAAGTATCCCCAATAAATCTTTTGAAGAAGGATCATCTCTTGGATCAGTTTTGTACACTATATCATCATCAATATAAATTGATTTTGAAGTTGCTACTGAATATTGTCCTTCAACTGT
>CAZRMA010000303.1:2882-5150 GCA_964600655.1 uncultured Ignavibacteriaceae bacterium | reverse complement strand
CAAAAGATTGCTATTGAAACTAAAGATGGAAATATTGATTTACTAGCACCTAATGGCGACATAAAAATTAAATCTAAAAATTTGATTATTGATACTGAAAAGGATACTTCAGTGAAATCAGATAATTTTAAATCGGATGTGAAAACTGATTTCGAAGTAAAGGCTATGAAAATAACAGAAGAAGCAAAATCAGATATTAAGCAAAAGGGTATGAAGATAGAATCTGAAGCTTCGACTGATTATAAATTAAAGGGTCTTAATGTTACAGCCGAAGCAGGAGTTAATATGCAGGTAAAAGGAACAATGGTAACCGTCCAATCCTCTGGGCCGCATACTATTAAAGGGATGCCGGTACAAATCAATTGATTGAATAGATACAAAATTCAGGCATCATTCCATCCAACTATTATTGAAAATTAGATTAATTCATTTTTCAAGATCAATAAAATTATTACGAATAATTATCTAAAATATATTTATAATGGGTAAACCAGCTGCGAGATTAGGCGATCCAACTGCTCACGGCGGAACAATTGTAGTTGGCTTTCCTATGGTATTAATTGGCGGAATGCCAGCTGCACGCGTAGGAGATATGCACGTGTGTCCTATGTTAAATCCTGGTGTCCCTCCCCCGCCCCATGTAGGCGGACCAATAGCAATGGGAAGTCCTATGGTATTAATTGGGGGGATGCCGGCTGCAAGGTTGGGAGACATGGTAACATGTGCAGGGCCTCCTGACACGATTATGATGGGCTGCCCGACAGTTTTAATTGGTGAAGGTGGAAGCGGAAGTGCAAGCGGAGGGGGCGCAGGCTCATCCGGTGCATCATCTGCATCAGCCAGTGCAAAATCTGCTTTAAAAGATAATGTAGAAACAACGACAAAGGAAAAAAACTGGATTGAATATAAGCTCGTTGACAAAGCAGGGAATCCAGTGAGTGGGATCGATTATAAACTAACTGATACCGAAAAAAAAGAATCGTTCAGCAAAGTTAAACTTGACGGCAGGATAACACGTGATGCAATAAAGGAAGGTAATGCTGAATTAATTCTAAAAAAATTATTTAACGCAAAGTGGTCTAAAGAACTTGTAAAAACAGGAGACAAAGTTGAATTAAATGTTGAATCGGAAGGGCTGGATGATGGTGAGTCTGTAACTTTTTCCATATGGCAGAAGGATATTAATAAGGCTGATGCACAAATAAAAACTATGGAAGTGAAAATTCAGGGTAATAAAACAAAATCAGAATGGGAGGTTCCTTCAAGCAGTGAGCTAACTAGAGAAAATGATACTGAACAATTTTCGTCACCCTCCTATTACTTTACAGTTCTTTGTAATCCCGATTTATCCACAAAATCTGGGATACTTTATATCGAAGATTTTATAGAGATAGAACTAAAAGACGATGAGGGCAATGCAAAGGCAAATGAAGAGTTTATTTTGTATCTGCCTGACGGTAAAATTATAAATGATAAACTTGATTCAAACGGATATAAAAAGATTGAAAAAATTCCTGGTGGAAATTATTCTATTAAGTTTCCAAAACTTATCAAGAAAATTGAATAGTTCTGCAGTATAAATTAATTCTAATAATGTATGCCAAACGATTTTGAAATAAGTCTAAGAGACGCTGATAATAAGGTTGCAAATCTAAGCTCTGGGCAAAGAAATTCGATTACTGTGCAAACCCATTTGACTGTAACTGTAATCGAGATGGAAGATATAAATTTCCATTTTGACAGCGCAGTTTTACTGCCTGATTACGCTACTGAAGAACCACAATCTGGGAATAAAGACCAGGACAGAATTACCGGATTGGCAGTTATTTTCGCGTGTTACAAACAAGCACAGAAAAAAGAATTCCAACAAAAAATTTTAGTTGCAGGACACACTGATAAAAAAGGCGGTGAATATTATAATTTAACTCTTTCTCAAAAAAGATCCGAAAATGTATATTATATGTTCCTGGGGAGAAGAACTGATTGGGTAAACTCTTCCAACGATAAAAATCAAATTGAAGACATTCAGCAAATTCTAAAATGGATTTCATTCAATTTTCAATACGATTGTGATCCGGGGAAAATAACAAATGAAATGAACCCGGAAACTGAAAATGCTTTGTTGAATTTCCAGAAAAGATATAATATCGATTTTGTAACCTTAAATATCCATAAGAACAGATTCAACCATGTTTTCACAAAGATTGATGAAGATGGGAAAATGGGTAAGCAGACCTGGGGTGCATTTTTTGATATGTACACTCTTGA
>CAZRMA010000303.1:0-2872 GCA_964600655.1 uncultured Ignavibacteriaceae bacterium | reverse complement strand
TGTTTTAGGGATTAATGAAGATGGATTAAAAGACCTCCGCGATCAGCTAAAGTTTGTAGAAAAAGGTCATGCCAATCCTGCACCAACAGTAGGATGTGGTGAGAATTTTCCTGCAAGTGGAGCTACAACGGAAGAAAAGAATGCAGTTGATCGTAGAGTTGAAATCTTATTCTTCGATGATGGTGAAGAACCAAGATTGCAATGTCATCCCAGAAGATTTCAATGTATAAAGTCAAAATGTGATCTTTATCCTAAAGATGTTTTTTACAAACACACCCCTGTTGAAGTCGAACCATTACCCTTACCCAGTGGTGTTGCAGTCAGAGTTCATTTAAAGTTTATGTATAATACTCCCGAAAAAACTGAAAGGCCTTTGCCAAAAGGATTTCCTTATATATTAAAATATCAGGATAATTCTTTTGAAGAAAAAAAAATTGATTCGGATAATGGACAAGTTTTTCTTCAGATCCTGAGAGAGAAAAAAACTTTTACAATTGAGTTTGCTTTTAGTAATACCAATTTTTTAGCTTCTCCTAAAAACAGCTCACAAAAAGACGAACTTGTTATTGAAACCTAAGTTAAAAAGAGAGTAGAATTAGGATTCAAAGTATTCAGCCTGCCTTTAAAATTTAATCTTAAAAATTCGACTTGGAAATTATCTCCAGTTCCTTCAAGCTATGATGATACTGAAAAAACATTTAAGAATCTTGATGATGTAAGTATTGAAAATATTGGCTCGGAGGCTTCACCTATTAACTTAAAATTGGATCCGCATTGGCAATATATTAAACTGCTTTATTTTGATAGATGGGTTAAAAAGAAATTAAGCTTACCCCCGATTTTAGTTGAAGCCTTCAATAATAGTTCAGCGGTAACTCCTAAGGCAGAAATAATTAGCAACTGGATTACTCCCACTGAAGCGTCGCAATGTATTCCCTGGATTCTACAAGAAACTAAAAAGCCGGATGCAAATGCTTTTCTGAGATTCAGATCTTCAGAAAATACATTTATTGAAACCAGTGGGACAAGTACAAATTTTTCAAGGAGATTTGTGACTAAAAACCCCTCATCTTCTTCTGACATTGGATTAAATGAAGGCAATTCAATTAATCGTGATTTTAGTAAAGCAGAAGCGGCTCGGCTTGCCTATTATGATATTCCTAAATTATGGAAATCGACAAAATATTTTACTCAATTATCCGGAGGAACAGGAAACCCTGTTGTTAAAGTTGGAAAATTTGAAGAATTAGTCGCAGAACTAACCACTGATGATAAGCCATTAATATTCAGTCTTGATGATATAGTATTAACTGATAATAATCTGAACCCGCTAAACTGGATACCAGATAGTAAAGCGGAAAATCGTGTTTCAATATTTTGCAATACTTTCGCTCGATCAGGTCCTAATCTAAATGATCTTTCATCTGAAGGACTTTATAAGCCTGACGGAACTGCATTTATTGATTCAGTTAATAAAAATGCATTTACTGGGAATAAACTCGGTTTTTTTACTCAGCTTCCTAAGGATGAGAAGACTAGGAATTATATATCGGATTATCCAGATTGGACCAGGCTTATTATAACCCAAGGTAATTTTTTTGATGTATTTAATAAAAGAACCATTGATGGCAAAGGCGATGTTGTTGGTGCCAGAGCCGCAGTACGCATTCAAGATGTGTTTGCTTCAAGCAGTACATTTGTAAAACCTAGAAATGATAGGCCAAGGGTTCCGGTTCCCGTGAAAAGTGACTTCTGTGATGTGCAGGCACTATTTGAACAGGACCACGTTATATTTTCTCATATAGGACGTTATGATATGGCTAGGCTAAAATGCACAGATGTTGATTCAGATGGAGTTACCGAACATGGAGCGTGCATGGTTTATCTACGCATATTTTTTAATTTTAATTCAACGATTACTCCTTCATTTAATCCAAACGGCTCGCCGCTTAAGTTAACCGGAAACGCCGCAGTTGATTGGAAAGAAACTGCAATATTTAATTTACTGCACCGCTGGAATGGACCAGATATTTTCGCAGGTTCTCCGCCTAAAACATTAAACCCCGGAAATGCATTTGTTATTCCTACCAATTCTGGTGATAAAAAAGTTAAATCAAAAGTTATTTGGTTTTCACAAGACCTTCCCAAAGATATATCACATTATGAGGTTGGTGTATATAAAGATCCTACGGATAAAGTGAGAGGGTTTATGAGAGCTAAAGAAGGTGAAGGTGTTCTTGATCAAACTGATAATGAACCAGATAATACATCTGCAGGATGGTTTACATTTGCTCATGAGTCTGGTCATGGAGGAAGTTTAGTTGACGAATATATTGAATCAACCGGCCCAGGTGGAATCCCCGGATTCGGGAGCTATTCACCAGGTTCCCCTTTCAGTATCGATTCACAATCTATGATGCGGAGTAACCGCGAAGTACGCGCTAGACATTATTGGCACATTGCTGAATGGTTCAGACAGCTTGATAATAAATCCATCGATTATAAAATTAAACATGGTATATACGATTATGTTCTTCAGCATGCTACTGATGCACCTAAAAAAAATTTTATCGGCTGGCCCATTGCTGAAAAAAATGATCAGGTATTAGGGGAACGCGGCAAATTCAATATCTTTTTCTATCCGCTGGGAAAAGAATTTTACAGTGATCGTCTGCTGCCCTTTCTTGCAAAAAAACCGGGGGTTTTTGATGGAATTATTATAGTGCTTGTCAAGATGGAATTTGATTTTCGAATTTAAAGAGATTTCAGATTTTTGCAAGACTTTAGGAATTGGTACAAGGAGATTTTGAAGGAATTTGGACATGGGAATTTTTTCCTAAAATCTTCTAGGCTTCTCAAGGATTTTTAGAAA
>CAZRMA010000302.1:0-5158 GCA_964600655.1 uncultured Ignavibacteriaceae bacterium | reverse complement strand
GACCTATTCTTATCCTATATGATTCAGCACTTTCAGTTTCAAAACCTATTATTCCTTGTGCTGTATTTGTTGCAGTTGAAACTCCTGTTATCGACGTTACTAAAGATAATGTTTAAGCAGGACATACAACTCCATAATTTTCAGATTCAACTGTTACGTATGATTCTCCACTTGCAATAGTAACTTGATATTGAGTTACAAATATTTCATCATTTGTACTACACTTAAATTGAGTTCCTGCAACAATTACTGTATCGTTGTCTCCGGTAATATATATAGTTGCGATTGTAGGCTTGTTTATACGTCTATATACACCTTTACGTTCTCCAACTAAATCTAGAGCTTCTCCATCCGCTTGTATAGTAGTATTTAAAAATGAGTTTGCGATATCTTGATCTAGTCTTGCATCGTTTTCACTTTTAATAGCTATTAATTCCCCTGCGGCACTTGATGGCGCTACGTCAACGTCTCCTGTTTTTTCCGACCATAAAGTAGTATTGTCAGAAACTATCTGCTCTAATGTTCTTAATTCTATCCCATTTTCTGTAATTACTGCCATATTAAACCACCATTGTAAAAGTTTGTGAATCGCCATTTACTGCAAATACTTCAAAAGAGATTATTAGTTCTCTATTTGAATTTCTGGAAATGGAAAAATTTTCTAAGTTTTTAAAATAAACTAGCTTTGATATCTTTTGATAATAGATTATTTCGATATCAGAAGCATCTACATTTGAAGTTCCTAATATGCTTTCATCATATGGTATCCCTGCAGTTATATCATAAGGAAAATCATTCGTCCATGTATTTAATATTAATCGCACTTGTTGAAATAATAAATCGCTTTTATCAGTTACTTTTTGAAGCGGAAGAACAACATCAAAATTATCATTTACTAAATAATCAATCATTCCTACTCCTTAAAGCTATCTATGTCCGCTTTCAAAGCGGTTAATTCTGTTTGTATTGTAGCAAAATCTCCAGCATTGTTTGGAACTGTTGTTTGGCTTCCTACTGCAATGGTCGTAACTGTCAATGCTTGAAGCGCAGCTGTAGTGTCAATAAGCTGTTGTAATAAATCTGATAATGTGGTAATAAGTTCCGCAGTATCATTTTGAATTTTAATTTTAGTAACATTTAAAGTTGTTATCTGTGTAAGTACTAAAGGATTTGCGAGTGTATCTAATCCAACTAATGCAAAAGCGTTTTCAAGACCAAAATTAAATTCGCTATCTATTTCGTTACCGCTAATCCAATCAAGTGAGCTATCTTTTGTAAAGCATAGTAAAACTTTATCCCCTACTTTTAATGGAAATTGTAAATACTCTCCTCCTCCTTGCAATGTGAATATAGGAATATCTGGAACAATGATATCTCTTTGCGGCAAATATACGTCTATGCTATCATTATTAAGTGCTTTTATCTCCCCATATGTAGAAGTTTCTAAAAGCTTTTTAAACTCTTCAATCTTTCCGTTTATAATTCTTTCTAATCCGTCAAAATTCATCTCAAAAATATCCCTGTAGTATTTGTAAATGCAACATTAGAAGAGAAGTTATCAAAATTATGTTGTATCTCAATAACCTTGTAAGTTCCCTCTCCGCTAAATCTGCTTTTTTCTGTTCTATTCGTAGTTAAATTTCCGAATGCTTGATTATAACTTTTAGCTACTAGATTTATAGTCCCACCTATTTTTATATCTGGGTTGATAAGTACTTTAGCCCTGCACCCTTGCTCGTTTAATTGTGGTGGTTCTAAGAATTGCGTAAGCTCCGTATTCTTTTCAATTACTTTATTTTTAGGAAGTATAGTTAATTTACCCTGATCTATTGTAGTATCTGCATCCGGTAAACAATCTTTTATTAATTTTTTAATATTTTCTATCACGTTTCCATCATACAGCACACGCTTTAAAATAGATTTATTTCCACAAGTATTTTTTAGTGCTTGTATATCAAAATCATTAAGACCTACATCTTTCAAAGAATCAAACATGCTATTTAAAATATCTTCTCTTGTATCGTTTTTTTTGCTTTCTACTTTTGCGCTTTTTCGATAAGCATTATATCCCTCATTTGCATAAATTGTAGTTTCCCAAGTTCCTTGATTAAACATACTTCGAGCATTTACAATATCCCCGTCAAAAAATACTTTGTTGTTAAGTTCTAATTTGATTTTAAACTGGCTTTTATCGTCATTGTATATGCTTGTTAAAAAATCTCTACTTTCTTTATTTATATTAAAAATTTTGATCTCTGCAACATTTGGAGTTCCAGCAAGTGTTTTAGTAACAACTCCACTCATGTGCAAATCTTTCCATACTTTTGTCTTTGATGGTGCTGTAACAGTTATAATTATATCTCGTGTACTAAACTTTCCCATTTATTCCTCAATGTTTGCTGTAAAGCTTGTTATTGTGCTTTGTGTAGCTACACTTGACTGTGTATTTGATTTAAATAAAATACCTCCGTAGTCATACCCAGTAACAACTTTATTATGAAGTCTCACTAAATCGCCATTAGCTTTATATAAATCAAAATAAAAGTAGTCGTTGTTTGTGTTATACTTAAATCTTAATTCATAGATTGCTGTCTTTATAGTGTTATTTACATAAGATAAATCTAATTGTATTTTTATCATGACCACAATCCTATATCTGGACTAAAATTTGCAGTTGTACGATCTTGATCTGCATTATCTTGTTTTTCCATTATTGAGAAATTAATCAATATACCTAATCTTGAATCTTCCGTATATGAAAATGATACACAATAAAAATCTTTATATAATGCATATTTTGTTTTTACTGTTATAAGTTCGCCTTTATCTGCTTCACGTTCTAGTTTTTCAAGTTGTTTTTTAACTTGACCCTCTACAAGGTTTAATCCTGTAATGTTAGCTAAGTTTGCGAATACTCTATCATCAATTACACTTTGAGGATTATCTGTTATCCACGCTTTAAATGTTATTTGTTTTGGCATTTGATGTTGAGCATCTGAAATGTTAAATCCTTGTTCGACCGGATGCTGTGTAATTGTTCTGGTATTTGTTGAAGTTACTTCAGTTATTCCATCAAGCTTTACAGTCTCTTGCCCTATTGTAAGTTCTTGTGATATTAAACTACTAAGTGAAAATATAGGCATATTAGTATCCTGCTCTCTGTGCTGATTTATTCATCTCTTCGTTTAGTACACGCCTGACCTCTTCTCCAACTGCTACAGGGTTCCCTGCTCCATCTACTTGAATAGATATATTATTGCTATTATTTACTGTTGCAGGAGCCGGAGTATTTGATTCTCCAAATCCTAAAAAGTTTTTAGCCCCCTCAAGTGTATCGGAAGCAAAATCAAAAGATGCTTTTATTGGTTTTGATAAGAAGCTTGTTATTTTTTCTATATATTCCAAGGCTTCTTTTATTGGGTTTATTAAATATCTATCTATTAATATTCCTAGTCCCTCTAAAGCATCTCCTCCCTGAGTAAACATCAAAGACCATCCTTTTATTACCATATTAATTACATCTCCAATTGAAGAGATAACAACCTTTACATCTTCCGCACTTATTCCCATCTTTGTGAATATATCTCCAAGGAATGATTCTTTACCATCTAAAAAACTCATAAGCTCATCAAAAGCTATGTATAAAGCACCTACCGCTATTATTGCGGGCAACATAGCCATTATCGTTCTGCTTTTTATAATAGCTATTGCGGCCGCTAAAGCCATTGCAGCGTTTTCAAGACCTCCCATAAGATTAATTAGAGTTCCGAATGGTTGGGAAAGTCTATTTAGCATAGAAAATATAAACTCACTTGCCTTTGCTATTCCGTCAAAAATCTTAGTTATGACTTCTGCGATCTTTTTCATATTGTTTTTAGCAAATTTATTAAATGCTTTGATGGCCGGATTAATAGTTTTATCTAGTAGCCCTGCCCCAACTTTATTTAAAATTCCAGTTACCATACTCGATGCACGTTGCCATCCACTCATAAAGTCTTGACTTGCTTTTAGCATACTTGGAGTAGATATTCCACCCAAAGCTTCAAACTCATTACCAAGAGATTTTAGTCCATCGCTTCCATTTTGCAAAGTCTGTAAAAGTTGCGGACTAATACCAACTCTTGACATTAAGTCAATAGCTTCTTGTGAGTTTAAATCTTTAACACTATCTGATACAGCTAAAAGCAAGTCTGATGTGCTTTGATAGTCTTTAGGATTTACTCCTAATCTACCCCATGCCTCAAAATCTCCTTTACCTCTTAATAACTCTTCTTGTGCTTTGGATAGATTAGCTAGCGATCCTGTAACATCGTCCATAGTTGCGCCATTATCTTCTGCAGCAAAAGTTAATTTTTGGATTTCTGAGGTTGTAGCATTTACACGACCAGCAGTTTTTATAAGATTATCAGTAGTCTCTGCAAAGTTTTTACCCATTGCAAATATAACACCGCTTGCGGCAGCAGCGGCAGCAGTAGCAGCGGCAAAGGCAGTTACAGTTTGCTTAATAGAGGCATCTAGGCTCTCAAAGCCTATCTTGTCCCACTTTAAGTTTACCGAGTATATTAGTTCATCAGTTGTCATTTTTTGCCTTTGCTTTTTATTTTGTAATTATACCATTACACCTCATATCCCATCTTTTTAAGTGTATCATCATCAAATAAGCCTTTTACGCTTCTGCCTTGAAGTCCACTTAGCTCGCTTTTTACTTTGTCGGTTTTTTGTCTATTCGTTTTATCTTTTATCATATCATTTTTAAATGCTATCATCTTTTCTAAACGGATAAAGTCGAAATATGGCATATTCATAAACTCATTATAAGTAAGTATCTTTTCACTTATAAGTACACACCCCCTAAAGTATAGAGGAGTCATTCCAGTATCTTCAAAGAATTTTTTTATCTTTTCGTATTGATGACTGTCGTTTTCTTTTGCTGCTTTCCCTCTTCTTTTTCCTCTACGTCCATAATAAACCCGATAATTTCCTGAAAATCTTGGAGTAATTTCATACGATATGGTTCTTCTAATGTTGTTATATCGTTTCCATTGTCAGAAACATAGCATAGCTTAACTATCTCTTCTCCATTATCGCTTATAAATTCTTGCATCACGCTCATATCTTTTGAGGATAGTTCTGGGAATTTTGAAAGCATAGGGAAAAT
>CAZRMA010000301.1:0-5160 GCA_964600655.1 uncultured Ignavibacteriaceae bacterium | reverse complement strand
TTAATTATTTGAACATCATACCATTTATCATTGTACAAATATTTTTTCTTAGCCGAATCTAATTTTTCTATATAAAAATCAGCGTCGTCTGTCATAAGATTTGTTACTGTCCAGGTAATATCTTCATTCTTGCCTATCACTATCATCGGAATTCCCGGCAGAGTAAAACCGGCCGCATCCCAACCGCCCCGCTCTTTACTTTTAATAACGGCAGCAAACCATTTACCCGGCGCACTGAAAGCGAGATGAGTATCATTGGCAATCAAAGGTTTTCCGCTGGCGGACATATTCCCGTTTACAACCCAATTGTTGGAACCAATGTGAGTTCCTCTCCAGCCGATAAATTTTCTGAATGCTTTGTCGGTTTCAACAAACGATTTACTGATTGGAGGGTATTTTTTTAACTCAGGAGGAATAATAAATGGGCCATTTTCAGGATAGCTTGGCAAAATTTCTTTTACTTTTTCTTCGCCAAACTTTTGAACAAGATCAGTAAATGAAACATCAATCCACCAGCTAATATTTAATTCCCATGCCATCATTCTTCCAATTATCAAAGTATGTTCGGGTTTCCATGGATAAGGGTCGTAGCCCAGGGCATCAAACTCAACCGGATATTTTCCTTTTGCCTGCTTTATATAAAAATTAACTCCGTTTGAATAAGCCTGAAGAATTTTTAATTCATCAGCGCTCATCTTTTTCATATTCGCTTCAACAGTTCTTTTAATTCCCACTGTTAAAAACATTTTATCAAATGGTATAGTTGCACTTCCGAAAATTTCACTCAATCTTCCGGCGCCTGCTCTTCGGGCAAGATCCATCGTGAATAATCGTTCCTGGGCATGAACATAGCCTAAAGCAAAAGCAGCATCTTCATCATTTTCTGCAACGATGTACGGAACAGCCATACTGTCGCGGTAAATTGTAATATTATCTTTTATGCGTGTGGAATTTGCTTCCCCATTGTAATCTGGCAAAGAAGTTCTTAGAACGTGATAAAAAATCACTCCGCCTACAACAAAGACGATGATGAAAGTAACAAAACCCCCAATTAATATTTTAAGCCATTTGGGCATCATAGTTTGAAATTATTTTTATTGGAAATATATAAAATAAAAAGGTGTAGGGGAATTCGACTGGGAATCAATACTTTATTCAAAATTTAATATTCATAGTGACATATTAAATACTACAACTAATATTAGTAGGTTTATTGTAATATTTCCACCTTATTTAATCATCTTTAATTATAAAATATTATAATTAAAGAAACTCCATTATATTTAATTATAATGGAGGAAAACCCGTAAAAGTCCACTATGGATTGAATTAATATGAAAAAGGGAGAAAAATAGAGAACATAGCTATCCTACTTTCTATCAACACTCCAAATCCCCGCACCGTAAGAAGCAATAAACAAAAACACAAAACAATAAAATACAGCCTTCTCTCCTCCATTGTTTATCGGCCAGAAAGCTTGAAACGCATGAACTTTAAAATAAGCTGCAGCCATTTCCCCGCTTGCAAAAAAAGCTGCAAATTTTGTTTTCCAACCGGTAATTATCATTAGTCCGGCAGCAAGCTCAACAACCATAGCTAATAAAAGCAGCGTATTACTTAAATGCAGTGTTCCGGTAATTAATGCATTTGCTTTCTGTACACCATGACTGAAAAATAAAATACCAATTACTATTCTCATCAAAGCATAAGTCAGATCGGAGTATTTAGAAAGAAATGTTTTCGATTTCATAAGCATCCCATATTTCATCCAATAATTTAAGCTCTCCCTTGCCATCTCCCTGGAAAGGAGAGGGATGGGGAAAGTTCATCAATTCACAATATTTATGTTCTCATGTCCATTCTTTACTTCTTTTTGTTTTCGTCTAACAAAAAAGAGTATAACAATAACAACCACCAAAACAATTATTATAAGATATATCCAATTAAATCCTCCGGGATATACTTCCGCATTCCATTGAGCAATATTATTTTCAATAGTATTTTTTTGTGCTTCAGAAAGCATTTTGTTATTGATTAGATAAGGCACCCAGTTTGGCTTAACTTCACCAAACCAAACGCTATCCGTAAAGGTTTTATAACTTTTCTCTGCGTTCTCTTTTTCTTTTGTATTTACATTTTTTATTTCATCATTAATATAATATGTAAGAGTATTTGTAAAATCTTCACCGTTATTAAATCTGCTTAAAATTATATTATGCTGGTTAAATTTATCTCTGATTGAATTCCATATTTGCTGCGTAAGAGCATCATGCCAACTTGTAAATGAAGAATCTATTTCTTTTAGCTGATTGATATTTTGACCTTTCCCGGAATAAATATCGATAATCTTTGGGCCGATGCTCTGCCAGAGGCTCACAAAATCATTTTGCTGTTTCTTTATAGCTTCAATATCATCAGGAGTTAGAGTAGTTACTTTCACAAATTTTATATTATCGTCAATTGATCTTTTTAAATTTGCGATAATATTATTTTTTTTGGCTTCGGAATATATCTGTCGTTTTTCTTTTGCTGAAAGTTCTTTTGCCCCGCGATAAGGCGGCGGCATTAAACTGTCCAACATATTCATAACAAGATCATCTCTTTTTTTCATTGATGCTCTTAACTCGGCAATACTTTTTTCAAGCTGTGCTATTCTGCTTTTATCTTTTTTGCTTTCTACTTCTAATGCCTGTACTTGATTTATCAGTTCCGTATTCTTTTCATTCAGTAAATCCACTTGTGATTGTAATTGTGTAACTTCAGTTTGCAGTACATCAATTTGCGAAAAATCACTTTTGCGAAGTTTCAGCGTTGCTTTAAGATTATTAAATGATGATTCAAAATCATCAGGATAAAGGCTTTTGTCTAATAGATCTTTATTCTTAAGGAAATCTAAGTGAAGCTGCCCAATTTTGTATTCTAAATTATTCAACTCAGTTAGCGTTGATGCGTCTTTTATTGACTGTTCAATTTTCTGCTTTGCATTTTTAAAATTTTGAACAATCTCATAATCGGATTGAGCTGAAAGTAACGAACTAAATATCATTACCAATGCAAAAATGGAAATAAAAATAAAATTTAATTTTTTCATTTTTGTTCCTCCTCAGCAATACCCTGGTCGGTTAAATTAACATGATTAGAACCATAGGTTAGTTCGATATAAGGAGGCCTTTGATTGAACGCTGGATTTTCCATCTTCAATGAATCTGAAATTTCAATTTTATTTTTCAACTGCAATGCGCCCTCTATTGCATTAAAAACGTAAACATCTTTAAAGTTGTTTGCAGTCATGAAATAATAACCTTTGCTGTCTCTTATAACTCTTAATTCTTTGTTTTTATATCCCAAAGAATCACCGGTTTCCTGAAGGAAAAGTTCCTTCGTATTAAAAGAAATTGAGTACCTGTTTTCCTGTACATTGCCGTTGTCATCAACTTTTATGACTGACTCAACAGGCCATGAAAAATCCGCCGGCTGCAGTATAAGCATTGAGCAAGCTGGGATAAATATGGTTGATAGCAGAAGAACAATTATGGGAAGCTTCATTATTAATAATCCTTTTAAAGTTGGTATTGAAAAATAAACGTTTTGAAGGTATCAAAATTTAATGCTTATTTATGCGATAAAGATCATTAAAATAATATTACAATTAAGTATTGTTCATCACATAAGAGTATATTTTATAAGGGTTTCAGTAATGATTTTTTGCTGAAATAATAAACTAATAATCTAAATTCTTAAAAATCATCTTCAGATAGAAAAAAGCCATCCTAAACTTGGAGAACATAAATTTAGAATGGCTTAAAATTTATTAAATGAAGTAACGTGTATCTATAAAACTATTTTTTATAATACTTCATTGCTTCCGGCATTTCTTTTTTAATGTCATTAATTCTGGTATCGTTTGCAGGGTGAGTGCTTAAAAATTCCGGTGGTGCTTGTCCGGCTTGGGCAGACATTCTCTGCCAAAAATCTACTGCTCCGTTTGGATTGTATCCTGCAATAGCCATAAAAATTAAACCAAGATGATCAGCTTCGCTTTCTTGTGTTCTGCTGAACGGCAGAAGGACTCCGACTTGTGTACCCAGACCAAAAGCAGTCATCCAAAGTTGCTGAGTTGCAGCCGGTTTATTTTTTATTGCTTCCGATAATGCCATACCGCCTAACTGTGCAATTAATCCTTGACTCATTCTTTCACTGCCGTGTTCAGCAACTGCATGTGCTATCTCATGCCCCAACACAACTGCCAATCCATTCTCGTCTTTTGTGATAGGTAATATTCCCGTATAGACTACTACTTTTCCTCCGGGCATACACCAGGCATTAACTTCGGGACTTTCAATAAGATTAAATTCCCATTTATAATCTTTCAGTTGATCCGACATATTTTTTTCAGCAAAATATTTTTCGACACCAGTTTCAATATTTTTTCCAACTTTTTGAACCAGTGCTGTTGCTGCTTGATCAGTGCTTTTCTTATTCTCTTGAAGAAATTGATCATATTGTGAAAAACTCATAGAAAGCATTTGAGACTGAGGAATTAGATCCAGTTGTTTTCTCCCGGTAATTGGCACAGTGCTGCACGAAAGTGCAAACAAAGAAGTAAATAAAATTAAAATCCAAAGGTTTTTTATTTTAGCCATTTTTCCCTCAAATTAAGATTTGATATTATATGTAATAAAGATAATAGATAAAATTGATTTTCAAAAAGATGTGGGTCTTATAATAATTCCAGTTATCTATTCGTTTGCATTATTAAAGAATCGGATAGGTTTTGAGTGCGTAAAATCACTTTAAAAAATACAAAGGCATGCATTAAATTATTTTGAAGAATTGAATTCTTTAGGATTAATAGATTTTGTGAGTTTAAATATTCAATAAAACAGATTTTATTTTATATTGAAGTTTTTAACTTTTCTATTTTAATAGAACTAACTTTTTAGTTTCACTAAAATTTCCGGCGGTTATTTTATAAAAATATATTCCTGAAGCTAGTTTAGAAGCATTAAACTCAACTTCATAATTACCCGGCTGTTTTTCTTCATTAACAAGTGTTACAATTTTTCTTCCAAGAATATCGTAAATCCCTAATTTTACATGACTGATTACTGGCAACTGATAACTGATGACTGTGTTTGGATTAAATGGATTAGGATAATT
>CAZRMA010000300.1:0-5179 GCA_964600655.1 uncultured Ignavibacteriaceae bacterium | reverse complement strand
ATATTGATGTGACCGGTGGGTGGCATGATGCTACTGACTATCTTCAATATACAACAACTTCCGCAAATGCAGTTTACCAAATGCTCTTTGCTTATTCACAGAACCCTTTTTCATTTAAAGATAAATATGATAAAGATGGGAATAATAAACCTAATGGTATACCTGATATTCTAGATGAAGCAAAATGGGGTTTAGACTGGCTTGTAAAAATGAATCCGGAATACGGAATAATGTTTAATCAAATTGCAGATGACCGCGACCACGCAGGTTTCAGACTCCCAACAAATGATTCTGTTAATTACGGCAAAGGATTGGAAAGACCTGTTTATTTTGTAACAGGAAAAGCCCAGGGAATGAATAGTTATAAAAACAGAACTACTGGCGTATCTTCTATTGCAGGGAAATTTGTATCATCATTTGCTTCGGGGAGTGAACTTCTAAAAAAATATTATCCTGAATTCTCAGAGAAGATAAAAAACAAAGCCATAAAAGCTTATGAATTTGGCAAGTCTGATTTGGGCGTCTGTCAAACAGCTTCGTATGTTTCCCCTTATTTCTACGAAGAAGATAATTACGTTGATGACCTTGAGCTAGCCGGAATCGAACTATATAAATTAACCGGTGATTCAAAATATTTAAACGATGCTGTGGAGTGGGGAAAAATTGAGCCTGTTACACCATGGATAGGCGCAGACACAGCAAGGCACTATCAATGGTACCCGTTTGTTAATCTTGGACATTATCTGCTTTCCGGGCAAAACGACTCTTCAATTTCATCAACTTTTACTTCTTACTATAAAAAAGGATTACAAAGAATTTTCGATAAAGGAAAATCAAATCCGTTTTTAATCGGGATTCCTTTTATTTGGTGTTCAAATAACCTTGTTGCTGCAATTCTCACACAAGCGCATCTTTATAATAAAATAACGGGCGATAATTATTATTCTGAAATGGAAGCTTCACTAAGGGATTGGCTTTTTGGCTGCAATCCATGGGGTACCAGTATGATCATTGGACTTCCACGAAACGGCGACTTCCCCTCTGATCCTCATTCTTCCTTTTGGGTAAAAAACAAATATGAAATTAACGGTGGACTGGTAGATGGACCTATATATGAATCAATATTTAATTTTTTAAAAGGCATGAAAATTATAAACGGGGATGAGTATAAACAATTCCAATCCCGTGAACATGTTTATCACGATGACTACGGAGATTATTCAACAAATGAACCAACAATGGACGGGTCTGCTAGTTTAACTTATTACTTGTCGGCAATGCAATACGAAGGCAAATTAACAGAAACTAAATAATACGGTGTCTATTTATAAATCATAAAACATTCACAAATAAAATGCTGTTGCTAAAATAATCCTCTATAGCTCATCTTAAAAAGGCTAACCTATTTATTTTAATGGGTTAGCTTTTTTTATGCAAATTATTTTTTAACCGAATTGATTTGGGCCCCTCATCTAACTTTTTGCAGCCTTATTTTAACAATTCTATTTTCCTAACAATGTTGTTTTGATCAGTCCTTAATACACAAAAATATATTCCGCTTGTGAGATTGTTTGCATTCCAATTATAAATATAAGTTCCCGGAAAAAGGTTTTTATTTACGATTGTTGTAATTTCATTTCCAAGAACATCAAAAATTTTTAATGAGATGTTACTTCGCTTGGAAGTTTTAAGCTCAAATTTTGTTGATGGATTAAAGGGGTTTGGATAGTTAACTAATGAATATTGTGATGGAACTATAGCTTCATTTTTTACAGATGCTATAGTCTTAATAGTAAAACTTGATACCGACGACCATTCGCTGTTACCGGAAATATTTGATGAGCTAACTCTCCAATAATACGTATTTCCAGATGATAAACCTTGAAGCTTATAGCTTGTTAAATTTATATTAGTTTTATTGACTGCAATAACTGAAAAATCCTCTTTTGTTGATAACTGGAGATTATACGAAGTTGTTGAGTCAGTCGGATTCCATTCCAGGTTTATGCTTTGTGAGTCAACCTGACTTTCGTTTTCAGGAAGAATTATTACAGGCGGTTGGGGGGCATTGAAAGGAACATTTAACAAATATTTCCCTAAGGTTTCAAGCAAAGGGGCTTTTCCTCCCGAATAATCTCTTCCAATTTTCCAGATTATAGTTCCTTTTAAATTATTCTTAAGAATATAATCACATTTTAATTTCAATGAGGTTGTATCGTCATAAGTAATCAATTGAGTATGGGCAGCATTCTGAAGATAAGGGACCTTCATATCTGCATCCCAATTGTATTCCCATCCTTGCGAAATCTTTTTGTTAGCGTCAACATAAGAAATTGTAGAACCACCATTGTTCGGTTGAAATAAACCAGTAGTATTTAGCAAGTATCCGCCGAAAGGTATCCCGATACAGAGCTTATTGGCAGGAACCCCTTTATTAAGATAATACTTTACTGCTTTGTCTACAGATAAAGCTTGCTGTCCAAAATTGTATAAGGCAGATTGATGGCCGGATTTTGTTTCCCATGAACCGTAAAAATCATAGGTCATAACACCAAACCAATCGAGGTAGTTTTTTAAATTGTTAAGATCATAAGAATTGTTCCAATCTTGGACAGGAATCGCCGCTGTAAGCAAGGGTATGTTTGCCGTATCTAAGGCTGATCTTAATTCTGAAACTAATAAAGTTAAATTAGATCTGTCAGTGGCAGTAGGATATTCCCAGTCAATATCTACTCCATCATAATCTTTTGCTTCACAAAAGTTAACTATATTCTTAATAAACATAGCTCTTGCTGTTGGGTCTGCTGTCATGGGACTAAATCCGTCAGATTGCCCATAACCCCCAACCGCAACTAAAACTTTAACATTATTTTTGTGAGCTTCAGAAATCATTTGAGGATAAAGAAACCAGGAATCGATGTTTAAAGTACCATCGGCATTTGGGATTACAAACGCATGATTAATATGAGTAAGACAGGTATAGTCAATTACGTTATACGGATAGCTAGAATAATATCCGTTTACATAGCCGACTACAACATTTTGAGCATTTAAACTCAACTGGGAAATAATCGCAACAATTATAATTAAAGAACTTTGTTTCATGTTTAATCCCATTATGTATAAAAATGTTTAACGTTATGAACTTATAATAGTAAAGTATTACATACAATAATTAAATTTTTAAAAAAATCTTATTGCTTTTTAAATAATCTTTAGTAAGAAAATGACCCGCGAGGTTGGTTTATTTGTGTAGTGATAACTTAAACAGGAAGGAAATCTAATATGTATTATCATGATATTATTTGTTTTAAAGTTTGTCTTTACACGAAAAATGGTTTTCTCATTTTTATTCATATCATTTTCTTACTAACATTTAATATTTCTTCTAATCTCTGTTAATATTTTATTTATTAATATAATAGTTAATTATTTTTTATTTTTCATAAATACACGCTTGTAATAGTGAAACGATCATCTCAGTTTTCTTTGTGGAGTTTGCAACATCTTAAGCGTTATTACCGCAAGGTTGAATTTGGACAAAAGTAATAATATTTATTTACTATTTATCGATTTATTTAAAGAGCTTACGTAAACATTTAAGGATTTAATGATAATTTAATCCTGATAAATTTTTATCTGAGATTCCAAAAGATTACTAACTACACACTAATTTCCCAAATCCTTTGATACTTCAACTAAAATATATTACTCTATCTCCCAATCTAACCTAGTTGTTCTTAAAGTTGATGATATAATAGGCAACTAAATTAATACATTAGTTAATGACGAAACATCCGTTGGAAACTATAATGTTGAATTTAATGCAAGTAATCTTTCAAATGGGACCTATTTTTAAAATATAGATGCTCATTCAAAAACTTCTGAGAAACATTTTATGAAGGGTAGAATGATGGTTTTATTAAAATAGTTTTATAGAATTATTAATTAAAAATTTATTGGAAGTTGTGATAGCTCCTACCTAATCTATTGCTTATGAGTTAAAAAACTATTACAAATCGTTTTAATTGATGCTTGCATGTACAATTTTGATTTATCAATTAAGTTCTGAATTGTTGAAGATAAATTTTATTATAGGCACAGAATGGGCACTCTTGTTAAATTAGATTTGAATAGAGACTAAATTAACATTATTCGGCGAAACCCACCCTCTCCGCTCTACTTTTATAAACCTTGAAGATGTTAAATTGAAACATTTTCGAGGTTCTTTTATTTATACAATGATTACTAAAGTTTTCAATTGTAATGACCAGAAATCAAATGCTTAGAAATGCGATCATTAAAAAGTAGTACTTTAATTTGAATGATTGAAAAATCAGAATTGATTCTGAGTATTTTCAGTCTATAATTTTGAGATTAATGCTTAAGCAGTCTTGATATTTCAATCCCTGCCGTAATAACAGCACCAAGCCCACGAGGATCATTATCTATCGTTGGGCGATCAAAATAAAATCGAAGGTTGTCACCAACACCGGTTCCACGGCATATACCATGAACAATTCCGTTAGAATCAATTTTATTTGTTAGTGCGTTCCAACCGTTTAATGCTGATTCTTTATAAGTATCATTTAACCAACCATTAGTTATGCCTCTTGCAATCCCTAAAACAAACATAGCAGTACATGAGGATTCTTCATAAGATTCCGGATGATTTAAAACTTGATGCCACATTCCATCTTTATCCTGTACTTTCAAAAGTCCTTTAACATGTTCCTGATATATTGACATAACGGCTGCGTATGATGGATGGTCTTTGGGCAATATTTTTAATGCGTCCGATACAGCCCAAATAACCCAGCCATTTGCCCTTCCCCAATAAGCAACAGACTTTTCTTTGGTTTTACTAAACCAGCAATGTTTATATAGCCCTGTATCTTTATTGAAAAGAAGTTTGTTAAAATTAATTATTTGTTTAGCGGCATCGTCAAAATATTTTTTATCATTTGTAATTTGTCCCATCCTTAGTAAAAGAGGAACACTCATAAATAAATCATCAGCCCATACTGTCATCTCAACCGGCTCTGGCCTACAGAATGTGCCATCGTTTAATCTTGACTGCTTGTTGCTTACGTAGTTAACCATCTCGTTAACGATATTTTCATAATTTTTATTTCTTGTTTCAAGCAATAATTCCATAAATGGAAATACTGGTGCACCT
>CAZRMA010000299.1:0-5189 GCA_964600655.1 uncultured Ignavibacteriaceae bacterium | reverse complement strand
TGTATGATTTTGAAAAAAATAATTACATATCAAAAATTTCTTTAGGCGATTTTTCCTTTGATGGTTTAATCCCGTCAACATCACGAGGGGTTCAAGTAACGAATGAGCCTTTGGAACCGCGGAAGGTTTATGCATCATATCAAATAACAGATAAAGCACCCCCTAACTTTACAATTGAACTTTATATTAATGACAGATTAATTGATTATACAAAATCAGATGCAAATGGAAATTTTAGATTTAAAATTCCATTATCCTATGGGACAACACTTATCCAAATGAAATATTATGGCCCGGAAGGTGAATTTTATACGGACAAGAAGATATACCAAATTCCATTTACTTTGCTTCCACCTAAAGAATTCAATTATAAAATAAGCCTGGGCAAATATGCTAACACATCAAATAATACCGCAAATGTGCAGGCTGAATATGGTATAACAGATTGGCTTACAAATCAAACTGGCCTTGACTTTATTGATGACCAGCTTTCCAGAAAAGGAGTTTTTTATAATTCACTTACCACAAGAATTTCAGAGAACTATCTTTTAAATCTTTTAGCTGCGCCCAATGCGTATTATAAAATTTCTGCAAACGCATTATATTTTTCTCAAGCCTCGTTATCATTAGCATTCACCAACTATGAGAAAAATCCGGTTTACAACCCGGCAAGATTAGACAATGAATTAAGCACGTTGTTTTTTGTTCCGCTTGAGACTGGCTTTATTTCATATAATATCAATGGAGGATTTAGATATGCCAGGTCTTCAAATCTCAAAAGGTATGACTATACTTTAGGTGCCATGGCTTCATTTGGCGGGTTCAGTCCAACGTTGAATTATAATTTAATTCAACTTGATAATGGTAATGAAGTTACAAATAGGTCTATAATATCGCCAGGGTTTTTATTGACCATCCCTTGGTTAAGCGGTGCGTTTGATTTTCTAAATGGGAATATTATTAACTCAAGATTAAGCTATAACGCAAGCGATAAAAAGTTTGAGAATTTTAGTATCTCATTTTCATCAAGTATATTTAAACACGGTAGAATTCAGATTTCTCACCAGCAGAACTTCCTTAGTTCAATATCAACCACACAGGTTCAATTAATAATTGAATTTCCATTCACCCGGAGCTACACGACTGTGTCAAACAATTCTTTTAGCCAAAGTTTCCAAGGCGCAATTTTGTATGACGATAATTATGATAAATTCAATTTCATGAACAGGCAGCAATTAGGTAAATCTGCTGTTGCAATGAGAATGTTTTTAGATGAAAATGTGAATGGGATCTATGATTTAACTGAACCAATACTGAAAAAAGGAAAAGTTGTTTTGAACAATGCAGGTATTATTGAAAGAGGGGATGATAATATTTTAAGATTAGAAGAGCTTTCCCCTTATACACGATACGAGACAAAAATAGTTGAATCATCAATTGAGAACCCATTGTGGGTTCCTAAATATAAGAACATCGCTTTTACAAGCGGGCCAAACAAGGTAAGGCCAATTGATATTCCTTTTTATGTTTCGGGCGAAATTGATGGTACGGTAACTAAAATAGTTAATAATCAAAAAACAGAAGTTGCCGGAATTAAAGTTCACATTGAGGGAATAGAGAATGATTTTAATATTTCGGTTAATACTTTCAATGATGGTTCATTTTATTATTTCGGTTTAGCGCCCGGTAAATATAAAATTTATTTGGATAAATCCCAGCTTGATTATTTAGGAGTTCACTCAAATCCATCCGTAAAAGAAATTGAATTGAAACCAGATGGTATTATTGATTTTGATTTTACACTAACAAAATAAAATCAATCTAAAATTAGTGCCTTCTTTTAGGCGAAAGTAAATTTAATATTCCCGTAAAAACCGCTCCGCCAATAATTGACCACAAAACCGGGAATGAATGTCCTCCAATATTAATTTCGAATAAATCAGGCAGTGATAATTTTTGAGCAATCCATTTTCCAATTAAAGCTCCTATGAATCCTATAACCATGGAAATGATGCACCCTCCATGTGAATATCCGGTTAGTGCTTGCGCTATACCGCCGCAAATTCCGGCGACAATTAATAATATTAGTATTTCTAAAAAGCTCATATAAATTCTTTCATGAATAAATTTTTAATACAACCTATATTTATCAAATGAAATAAACAATGCCGTATATCAAAATGATTTCTTAATCATAAAATAATAAAAATATAATTTCTGGTAATTAAATTATGATATTTAAATTGTAAATTTGTAACCTAAAATTAAGGAGGTATATAATTGAAAATTTTAATTGCCGCAGATCATGGCGGATTTGAACTTAAAAACAAAATAGCCTTATATTTAAAAAACAATAATCATGAAGTAATAGATTTAGGAAACCAAAGCTACGACCCGCTGGATGATTATCCTGACTTTGCAATTAAGATGGGCAACTCAATTTCGGAGGAAGTTGCAAAAATCGGGATTCTTATTTGCGGAAGCGGAGTTGGCGCATGCGTTACTGCAAATAAAATAAAAGGTGTCAGAGCTTCTGTTTGTCATGATACTTACTCAGCCCGACAAGGAGTTGAGCATGACGACATGAATGTAATTTGTTTTGGAGCACGTATTATTGGTGATTTGCTTGCTTATGATCTTGTAAATGCTTTTTTAAATGCTAAGTTCTTAAATGAAGGCAAGTATTTAAGGCGATTAAAGAAAATAACTGATTTAGAAAAATAAAAATGAAATTAGGAGTTAAATATGAGTGACAAATTAAAAGATTTAGAAAAATTAGGACAGAGTGTTTGGCTTGATAATATCAGCCGGGATAAAATTAAAAAAGGCGAATTAAAAAATCTTATAAGTGAAATTGGAATGAAAGGTGTAACCTCAAATCCATCTATCTTTCAAAAAGCAATAGGCTCCGGAAATGCTTATGATGATCAAATAAAATCTTTATTACAAAAAGACGGAAATCTTTCGCCTGAAGAATTATTTGAGCAATTAGAAGTTACAGATATTCAAGATGGTTGTGATGTCCTTTTACCGGTTTATGAAGCAACAAAAGGTAATGACGGCTTTGTCAGTATTGAAGTTGCTCCCGGATTAGCTTATGATACTGACAAGACAATCGATGAAGCCAGAAGATTATTTGCCAGTGTTAACCGTCCCAATGTAATGATAAAAATTCCAGGTACGCCTGAAGGTATTCCGGCAATTAAGCAAATGATAAGCGAAGGAGTGAATATAAATATAACGTTAATATTCTCGCCTAAAGCTTATGAAGATGTGGTTGAAGCATATTTAAGCGGACTTGAAGAAAGAGTAAACAAAAATGAAAGCATTAAACAAATTGCTTCAGTTGCCAGCTTTTTTATCAGCCGGATTGACTCAATGGTTGATAAGGAATTAGAAAAAAAAGGAAATAAAGATCTTCAAGGAAAAATCGCAATAGCAAATGCCAAGCTTGTTTATCAAACCAGTAAAAAATTATTCGGAAGCGAGAGATTTAAAAAGCTTGAAGCAAAAGGAGCAAAGCTTCAAAGATTGTTATGGGCAAGCACCAGCACAAAAAACCCAAGTTACCCTGACACACTTTATGTTGATGATTTAATAGGCAAGAATACAGTGAACACAATGCCGGATGAAACAATAGAAGCTTTTGGTGATCACGGGGAATTAAAAGAAGATGCTATTGAAACAAATATTGATGAAGCACAAAATCAGATGAACAAGTTGAATGATCTTGGAATCAGCTTTGATGAAATTACAGATAGACTGACTAAAGAAGGCGTCGATAAATTTATTGCATCTTATAATGAACTGATTGATGAAATAAAAAACAAAGCAAATAATTTTAAGTAAAAGGATAAAAGTACAAATGTTAACGCTTAGTAATGAAATTGAAAAACTTGTAAGTAATACAATTAGTAAATGGCAAACGGAAAATGTTTTACAAAGAATGTGGGAATGCGATCCCACGGTCTGGAAGCCCAAAAAAGAAGATGATGTTGAACTTTCAAATAGACTTGGCTGGTTAAATCTTCCAACTTCTATGGAAGATAATGTTGCTGATCTTGAAAATTTTGCCGGCATAGTTAAAGAAAAATACAGCAGTGTCGTTCTTCTGGGAATGGGCGGCAGCAGCTTAGCGCCTGAGGTTTTCTTTAAAACTTACGGCAGCAAAAAAGGTTATCCGAATTTAACTGTTCTCGACAGCACACATCCGGAATCTGTAAAAAATGTTTTAAACACTCACGATCTTAAAAAAACTATTTTTATTGTTGCCAGCAAATCCGGTGGCACAACCGAAACAATGTCTTTCTTCTATACTTTTTTTAATGAAGTATCAAAGTTTAATTCCAATCCCGGTGAACAATTTATTGCTATAACTGATGCTGGTTCAAGTCTTGAAAAATTAGCTGAAGAGAAAAAATTTAGAAGAACATTTACTACCCCTGATGATGTTGGCGGCAGGTATTCTGCACTTACATTTTTCGGTTTGGTTCCTGCCTCTTTAATCGGTGTTGATGTTGCGCTGCTCCTTCAAAGAGCAAGAGAAGAAACTATTAAAAATTCTAAAGATGTAAAAGCACAAGATAGTCCCGGCAGTATTTTAGGTGCTGCAATGGGAGAACTTGCTAAACAAGGGAAAGATAAAATTACAATCATTGCTTCACCCCAAATTTCGCCTTTCCCAGTTTGGGTTGAGCAACTAATTGCCGAGAGTACAGGCAAAGAAGATAAAGGAATTTTACCAGTAGTTGATGAGCCAATTGGTCTGCCTGATGTTTATCATAAAGATAGAGTTTTCGCTTATCTGCGTTTGCAAGATGATGATAATTCAAGTCTGGATGCTGCTGTAGATAAATTAGAAAAAGCTGGTTTTCCTGTAATCAAAATAGATTTAAAAGATAAATATGATTTGGGAAAAGAATTTTTCAGATGGGAAGTTGCTACGGCATTATCCGGCGCTGTACTTGAAATAAATCCTTTCAATCAGCCGAATGTTCAACTTGCAAAAAGTTTGGCTAATGAAAGCATGACAGAATATAAAAAGAGTGGAAAACTCCCTGAACAAAAACCTGCAATTGAAAGTGGAGGTGTTTCAGTATTTGGTGACACTAAAAAGAACAAAGTTGAAGATGCATTGAAAGAATTTTTATCGCAAGGCAAGGAAAATACTTATGTAGCGGTAATGGCTT
>CAZRMA010000298.1:0-5204 GCA_964600655.1 uncultured Ignavibacteriaceae bacterium | reverse complement strand
ACATCTAACCCTGTATGAAGTTTTTCCGGGATTGGAAATGTTTTGTCGAGCAAAGCACCTTTTGGGAAATTTATTACAAGATCATTTGTATAACCTCCGCCGTTACCTGAATACAGATTGCCACTCACACTATCAAGGGCATCTATAGATTGCAGAAAATATTTTAAAATTGATTCACTTTTAAATCCATTAGAACCATCAGGTATATCAACATTGCCCTGAAGTAATCCAACAACATCTGTCCAGATTTTTTCGTTTCCGAATGTTTCACCACGAAACCAGCTCTCTCCCCAGTAAACCCATTTTAAATATTCTTCTTTGCTTAACTGTTTACCGTTGAGAATAGGCGGTCCAGGGCGCCCGGGAGCCTCTTTTAAAACATTGTAATCACCCCAGTCTATTTTATCTTTGCTGCACCCAATGAAAAGTGTAATCATTAAAAATGATATAAAAAACAATATGGTTTTTGTTGAACTATTCATATTAATATCCTACGAATAAAATTAATTATTCTTCGTTTAGTTAAACAGAGGTTTTCTTTGTTCTTATCATACCAATGAACATGGTTATAAAAGAAATGCCAACTAGAACTCCACCTATCGGCGTAAGCAAAAATTCTCTTCCGGGTTCGGTAGCATTATTGGAAAGCACGCTTAATAGAAAACCGCCCGGCATAAGCAGTGCTCCGGCTATATAAATAATTGCTGTCCATTTTTTTAACTGTTCAGATAGATTGACTTTATCGAGATACAACCCAAACAACAGCATAATAATTCCCAATACACCGGCATGAGCGTGTCCAAGAGGAATGAATTTTTGACGCAAGGGAAAGTCAGTCCAGAACGGATTGTTGGTAATAATAAGATAAGACATTGTTCCGCCGCTAATAAGTAAAAGTGAAATTAATCCCCAGCCAACGATCTGACAGATCCTTTGCATGTTTTGCATATTATACCTCCCAAAATTTAAAGTAGTTTTAAATTAAATAACAAAAACTAAGTTAACATTGATATCTTTTCGGATGCCTCTGAAGCAAGTGCCATTATAGTCCACTGTGGATTTACTCGAATTCCTCTTGGGAAAACACTTGCATCACAAACAAATAAATTCTCAGTGTCTTTTACTCTAAAGTTAGTATCAACTACGCGCTCATTAAATGAATCAGCTGCCATCATATTTCCGCCTTGCGGATGTGCAGTAACAAAGTTGAAATATTTTTTATCGTTCAATAGGTGGTCAAATTTTTCTAATGTTTGATCAACGGGAGAATTGAGGTTAATAACCAGGGCGGGATTTGTTGGTAAAATAATCTTTTGAGCGCCGGCTTCTTTTGAAAATCTTACGATTGTAGCTAAAGCCTTTTTTACTCTAAACAAATCATTTTCACTTTGATTCCAATCTATAGCTCTTCCAAATATAATATCTCTATCTTTGGAAACTGTTCCGGTAGGATCGCTGCCGACTAATGCTGTGAAATTAGCTGTTCTTTTATATGCCTTCATCATAGTGTCATGCCCGTTAAAGTAAAGTGGAAAAGTAATTGAATAAGCCCCTGGCGGATTAAATGAAGTTTCAAATATTGCTTCATAAGAATCAGGTGAGGCAAACATAGTAATCTGAGTGCCGTCAAAGGCATTAATATCTTCATCAAATTCAACTAATGGAGGCATTGCAAAATTACATGCAAGCCCTTTCCCTACGTTTTCACCTCCTAATTCACTGCGTAATAAGAATCGGCTGGAAGCAACTGCTCCTGCGGAAACAATTACTGCTTTTCTAATTTTAATCCTCCTAAATTCACCGTTTGATTGACGGACAATAATGTTTTTCACTTTTTTCTTTTCACCATGAGTCTCAGTTTCACATTGAACGGCTCCCATATTCGAAAAAACTTTTACGCCTAATGCTTGAGCCCATGGGATATAAGTTTCCAGAACTGACATCTTTCTCATTCTACTACATCCTATATTACAAAGGCCGCATCCTAAACAATTAGAAAAATTGCCTCTCAATCTTTCTGCTTCGGACAGTTTGTATCCGTTATCTTTAAAGTTGGAATTATATCCCTTAATTCCTGCGATAAATTTTGATTCAACACTTTGATTAACTGCTTCATTTTTTAATACATCAATATTTATTTCTGTTTGAACTGTTTCATAGTGCTTATTAATAAATGATGTATCTATTCCAAATGTCTCCCATTCATCCCTGGATACTTCCGGCATTTCAATACAAATAGCATTATTAATTACTGTCGTTCCGCCAACACACTCAGCTTGAAGAATTGTAAAATCAAAGCTTCTTGTATTTTGAAGCCCTCCTTCAGTATAAAGAGTTCTTATCATTCTTAATTCATCATCAGAAAAATCTTGGCGTGGACTAAAGTATTTTCCTCTTTCAACAACAATTATTGAATTATCTTTTCCTTTGCTTTTAGCCAAATTATATGCAAGCACACCGCCGGCAGCACCTGAACCGATTATACAATAATCAACTTCATCCGGAACGGGATTTCCATCTAATGAAATTCCCACACGCGGCGAAACTAAAGGCAGTCCCTTTGGTTCAATAAAAGGTTTCTGCCAGTTTTTATCTTCTTTATTAACAGGGAGTGGAGCTGAATCAGCTTGTAATGGAGGTCGTAAAACTGCAACATCTGCCTGCAGTCTTTCCCTAGCGTTTGGCAAAATATATCCAGTTTGCATTTGGCCCGGTGTTGAAGTGAAATAAGTTAAAGTAACTAATGCATGAACAACATCTGTGATTTGATACATTAAATCTGAAATAAACGGTACTGCTGATTTAGGTCGTTCATAGTGTGTTCGTAATAAATATCTTCTCAACATCCAGCGGCATTCATCACGGCTCATCAATGAAAATTGAGGCCTGAACCAGCATAGAAGCGGGAAAATATTTTCTATAATCCAGAAAGGAAAAGATACCAAACCTCTTTTACGGCTTTTAAGTTCGACAATGTGCTCATCAATTCGTTTTAATACTTCACGAGAATTAATTCCGTCAATTGGAGTACTGGCTCTAAATGATTTATGCAATGCCATCACACATTCTGCTGAGCCAGGCCTGAGAGATGTAATTTGAAAATCTACATGATAAAAGAATTTCCTAAGTGCAAGCAATAAAATTAAACCTGTTCCATCAACAACAATATGTAGGGTCATAAATTCAGGAATTGTAACTGTAGTTCCAAGGCGTGAAATAATCTGTGTGCTGCCTTGAAAACCGTAAATTATTGTTGCTATAACAGAAATGCTAAAAGCTAAAATAAGAGTTGGGACAACATATTTTCTTATCGAAGGTTTGAAATATAAAAAATATCCAATTACAGCAAGAGTCCCGTATTTAGTTAAGCTGTTGCTAACCAGCGGATCAGGCCCGCCAAACACAGCACCAAAGCTTGATTCGGGCGAAGCAAAAACTCTAAAATAAATTATCCCGGCAGAAAAAATTGTAAAGAGAATTCCAAATCCCAGAAAAAAATTACGGTAAATTGTTGATGCCGGGGATTGAAGTTCAATATTAAGAAGTTCTATTTCAGGCTTATCTTTGTTGGGCGCAAGTGCATAATACAAAAGAAATAAAATTAAAAATCCATCGCCTACTACGCTTGCAAGCAGAAATTGATGATCACCTGGGAATAGTGGGTTAACGTCGTATCCCATATATAATCCTAATGATGCTGAAACAGAAATTACATGGCCAATCAATAATAAAAATGCTGCTTCCTTTCTAACATTTTTATTAAAGGCAGCCACGGTTGCCAAAGAAAGCATAAGAATAATTTTCATAAAAGTGTTAATATTCTCCGGCGGGTTTATGAAGAACATGCTCATTAAGGGCAAGCCTTTTCCGTTGACTAACAAACCAACAATCTGGTAACTAAAATAAACTCCATAAGCAATGAAAATGAATCTCATAAAATAAAAACCGAAATCACGTTTTGGTTTCAATTCACCCATAGAAGTGACAGAAGGATCGAAGAAGTCTTTTAATTCATCTAAAGGAGGGCTGACATTTGGTTTTAATTTTAAGGTTAATAGCTTTTGTGTCCATACAGATGCCGGAACAACAATAGATTCAATAACGCCCGCTATCAGTGCAATCAGTAGAGGGTTTTTTATGCCAAAAAAAGCATTCTCGCTAAATTCCCATATACGTGGGGAAATTAATTTTCCCGAGTCAATAAATGACCCATTCTCAAGTGTCCAGATTATGAAATGATTGTGATTGTATAAAACGAGAAAAGCAAACACAGATGCGACGATAACCATTGGAACTAGAATATTAGACTTCCGGAACAAGACTAGTAAAGGGCCAAGCCCGAAAGCCCAAATAGCGATCACAAAATAAATGGTTTCCGGCACTGTATTATGAAAGGCATGTAAAATTTCAATGCCGATATATTCAAGAAGAAAACCTGCAATACCAGTAACAACAATAGAAAGAATTAATCGTGATACCGGAGAAAGTACATCTCTGCCGTCAGGCTCCCAATGCTTTCCAATTAAAGTCATCGACTCACTCCTTAATTATGAATAAATCTTAGAATTAAATATTTAAACTTAAATATGATTGCATATCAAGTGAGCAATCAATTCTTTTCTAATTGTTAAAGCAAAAGATACCGGAGCATTAATATTTTTGAAACACACTTAAAATTAAGAGGAGAACCTAAAGTAGAAAAGAGTACTTAGCAATGAAAACTAACTAAAAAATTTGTTTGGAAATTTTCAAAAAAATATACAGAAATAATATGATAATCAAGTTTTTTTTATTATTGCTTTCTATAATGCATTAACTATTTAGAAATGTTAGTAAGTAAGAACTCAATAAAAATGTTATTAAAACATTTACAATCACTGTTGAGTAAGGCCGTAAAAAGTATAAAATTCAACTCTGCATTTATAAATTATACTTAACAAATTAGTGATCTCAAAAACTTTTCGGAATAAGGTATTCCAAATGAATTAATTATTTCAAACTGTTTAATATATGTAATTCAACAATATTCGCTGCGTTTATTTATAAACTGTTGATTAAAAATAAGTTAGTCGCATATAAAATTTGATGGCATTAAATTTGACTTCATAGCAGTGTTCATTTTCAATAAAATTTTACGATTATATTAGGTATAAAATATAATCTTAAATATGGAAGTAAAAAGAATTTATGGAAGAGAATAATAA
>CAZRMA010000297.1:0-5208 GCA_964600655.1 uncultured Ignavibacteriaceae bacterium | reverse complement strand
GACAATAGTTAATTATAAAAATAATTTGTGGACAAAACAATTAGGAGGAACAAATCTAAACTTAACTGATATCTGGGGAAATGCTTCTGGAAGTAATATTTGGGCATGCGGATATGCTAATGACTATTCACAAAGTTCTATACTTAAATTTGACGGAACCGCATGGAAAACAATTTGGACAACTAATGCTAATAATACTCCGCCTTACGGTTATCTTGTTTCGACAATTTGGGCTGGAGATAAGTATTTATATGCCGGTGCCGGAGACGGCATTTATCGTACACCGTTAAATGGAAGCGATTCAACTAAGAAAGTCCTCTCTCTGCAATTAGGGCCGCATAGAATAAGAGGCAGTGCAGAGAACAATATTGCAGTCGCAGTTGACGATGGATCAATCTGGCATTACAATGGAGCAACATGGTTTCAAGAAACTCCAACCGTATTGAAAAAACCACTTTACTCAATAGCAGTTTCGGAAAATATAATTGTTGCCGTTGGATTTGATGCTACTAATTTAAGTTGGAAGGGATTAATTGTAATAGGAAGAAGAAACTAATTCCGATACAGTTACTGCTGAGAGTTTGTTGGTTAAAGAAATGAATTATAAAATATTAATTTTAATTAATACATTATTCCCAAATTTATAGTAAGATAAACTCCCCCAATATCATTTTTTAATCTTCCGGCAAGACTTTCAACTCCGCCGTCAAACATGTGAACAATATAATAGCGAAGATTTATTCCAACCAGGCTTGATTTATCTAAACCAAAGTTTGCTCCAAATCCAAAGTATCCGCCAAGCGCAACTTTCGCTTGTGCATAACCAAATGCGCTAAAATATTCTTGATCATAAGGTGTGGTTACCACAAAGGTGGGGCCAATCCCGGCATTTAAGTAAGGGCGAAGATTATCATAAATTGCATCCTGAAATAATCTGTATTGCGCACCAAAATTTATAGGGAATAGGAAAACGCGGTTCTTTTTCCCAACTGTGTAAGTGTTGCCGTAATAATCAATGTACTCAAATTCTCTTTCGTCTTTTGATTCAGAAATAGAAAAATCACTAAAGACAGTAACAGTTTGATTTAATTGGTGGCGAAAAAAAGTCCCTAATCCAAATCCTCCTTCGCTGAACATTAAATCCATTCCGAAAGCATTATCCGGAAAAACTTCCGGAGGTTTGGGCGGAGCTAATTCTCCAATTTCCTGAGCATTTACATTTAAAAATGTAATTAGTAATATTGCCGCTGCTATTAAAGTCTTCATAATAATTTCTCTAATTATTTAATATAAAATTAAACAAGAAAAATAAAGATTCAACAACATAATTCATCTTTTATTGATGCCTTCAAATTATAACCATCCCTCTTACTGGGAAGAAAAATATGAAAAAGACCAAGCAGGATGGGATTCTGGAAACCCTAACCCTATTTTTGTACAACTTATAAAGAAAAATCATTTTTTACAACCGGGCAGAATATTAATTGTTGGTGCGGGAAAAGGATACGATGCAATTGAAGCCGCTAAAGAAGGATTTGATGTAACTGCGGTTGATTTTTCTGTAAAAGCAATTTCATTTGCTGAAGAGCTTGCGAATCAAAATAATGTTAAAATTAATTTTTTAGCTGAGGATATTTTTAAACTTGATGAAAAATATTTTAATAGTTTTGATGCTGTTTATGATTATGTATTTTATTGTGCGATTGATCCACAACGCAGACTAGAATATGCAGATGTAGTTGCTAAATTATTAAACCAATTAGGGAAATTTGTTTCAGTTTTGTTCCCGGTTGATGATAGAATCGGCGGTCCGCCGTTCAGTGTTAATCCGGTTGAGGCTTATGAAAATTTTTCCCGTCATTTAAAGTTGGAATTTTCTTCAAAAATTGTTGATTCAATTAAGCCAAGAAAGGGAAGGGAAGTTTTACAGATTTATGTTAAGCCGGGAAATTGAATCAAAATTTTAGTAATATCAACTTAATTAATTCATTGAATGGTCATTCTGAAGGAGTCTGCCTACCGTCAGGTAGGCTCAGTGTGACAACATTATTTCGTCATTGCGAATGAGTCTTCGAGTGAAGCAATCCCGATTATTCAAGAAGAGATTGCTTCGGCTAATCACCATCGCAATGACAATTTTGTCGTTGTTTTGATAAATAAAGGAGACGCTTTTATTGGCCACTCAGAATGACCAACTCTAAATAAAAAATAAAATAAAAATAAAAAAAAATTATGCCATCAAATCTTGAAATAAAATTGCCGCTAAAAAACTTCGATGAAGTTTTAAAAAGAATCAAAGAAAATAATTGTGAGTTTAAAGCTGAGCTTAATCAAAAAGATATTTACTACAAAGTAAAAGAAAAACTATTAAAACTTCGAATTGAAAATGGCAGCTGCTCGCTGATAAAATATTTAAGGGATGAAAAAGCAAAAGACAGATTTTCAAATTATGAAGTATTACACATTTCAAATTCAAATGCTGAAGATTATTTTAGTGATATATTTGAAAGCTATGCTGTTGTTGAAAAGAAACGGCTTTTGTATTTATACGACAATACAAGAATTCATCTTGATGAAGTAAAAAATCTGGGAAAGTTTTTAGAGCTTGAAACTTTAGTTTTAAATGGGGAAGAAGATGCAATAAAAAGATTCAACAATGTTGTCGATTTTTTAAGTTTGGATGTAGATTCTCAAATAAAAGGTTCTTATAAAGATTTAATTTTGGGTTTAATCTCGAAAAAATAAAATGATATTAACTAAAAGTAATGAAAAGCATATTGATATAGATTTTATTATTGATGAAAAAATAAGATCCAAAAGTTTAAATGAACTTTTATTGATTGTCCCCACTAACAGAAAAAGCAGAGATTTAAAGAAAGATTTAATTTCACTTTCTCCAAATCAGTCAACCGAAGTTATAAATTTAGAAACCATCGGAACTTTCTCCACGAACTTACTTTTCAACGATTCAAAATCATCTGCAAAAGTTTTAAGCGAAGCAGCATCTACAGTGTTGATAAAACAAAGTATAAATCAATGCAATCTGAATTATTTTTCAACCTATCAAAAAGAAATTCCTTTCGGGACTCTTGAACGAATAAAGAATGTAATATCAGAATATAAAAGGCATGGTATTACTCCCAACAATTTGAATGAAGAAGTTAAAAAGCTTACCGGCTCAGAAAAAATTAAAGCGGAAGATATTTCGAAAATTTATGAAGCTTTTATAAAAAAATGCCGTGAATTAAATGTTAAAGAAATTGGAGACGTTTATTATGGATTAAACCTTCTCAGCCAAAATGAATTTGATGAGAGATTTAGAAGAATTTATCCTAATGTAAATCTTATTATAATTAATGGATTTGATGAATTTACTCAGCCTGAAATTGAAATAATTAATTCCGCTGCGGATATAAATAATGGCAGACTTTTTCTTTCTTTTGATTACTATAGATACAATCCCCTTCTATTTTCACATCTCGATAAATGTTACAGCAAACTGGAAAACAAAGGATTTAAAATAATTGAAGACAGATCGCAGAATTATTTAAATAAATTTCAAAAAGCTATCCGTGAAGAATTATTCAGATCTACCAAGCGAGCAGGCAAAATAAATTTGGATTCAAATTACAGATTCAACGAAAATCCGGTAATTAAAATTCCAGTATCAACAAGAGAAAAAGAAATTCAAATAATCGCCAAAGAAATTAAAGACTTAATTGTTAATCAAAATGTTGAACCTCATAAAATTTGTGTGGCATTTAACCTGATTAACAAATATTCTCCAATTATTCGTAATTCATTTGCAACTTATGGAATTCCATTTAATCTAACAGACAGGCTTTCGTTGAGTAATGCCTCGCCGGTTATTTCAATAATTAATTTTCTGGAAATTGCTGAGAATGATTACTATTATAAAAATATTTTTCGTGCTTTAAGCGGCAATTTAATAAAAATTGAAAATGTAAGTGTATCGAATCTTTTAAATGCTTCAGTGAATTTGAAAATCATTTCCGGGTATGAGAATTGGATAAATTCAATAAACGACACTCTAAAAAAGCAGCTTGGAAAATTTGATGATGAAATTGATTATTCGATTGATGTAAATAATCTAAATAAGGCACTAAATAATATTCAGACAATTCAAAAAATTCTTAAACCTTTTGAAAAGAAAATTACACTTCGTGAATTTTTAAAGAACTTTATTGAATTAGTATATTCATTAAAAGTGCCTGAACGGCTGGTTAATTATAAATCCGAAAACATTGAAGAAAATATAAAAGCAGTAACCGTCTGCATTGAAACAGTAACAGATTTAATTGAACTGTTAGAACTGGAATACGGTGCCAATGAAAAATTTCCCTTAAAATTTTTCTTAAATAATATTCGTACGGCAATAACTTCTACAAGATTTAATATCAAAGAGAAACCCGGCTATGGAGTTCAAGTCACAACTTTAAACGAAATTCGCGGACTTCAATTTGACTATCTATTTATCGGTGGAATGTGTGAGGGTGATTTGCCAACACGCTACACCCCTGAAATATTTTTCTCAGGCTCTTATGTTAGAAATGAATTAACACATCAAACAGAAGAGCGGTATCAATTTTATCAATCACTTTGTTCTTGGCAGAAGCGATTGTACCTGACATATCCTTTAAAAGAGGAAAAACAAGAATTGGCCGTTTCCAATATTCTGACTGAATTTGAAAATTTAATTGTTACTAAAGAAAAACTTGAAACTGATTATGATTTAAATATCTATTCTAAAGAAGAATTATTAAAATTTATTGGACAACATGGAATTGATGAAATAGAAAAAATTGTTGCAGAATCAGAATTAAATCTTGAAGAAATAAAAAACTCAATTCAAATAGATGAACTGAGAAAAGTGGAACCATTCGGTGAAAGCAGCTTTACCGGGAATATATCGTCTGGATTATCCGATGAAGGGAAAAATAAATTATCGAAGCTAAAGGATAAGGAATATTCAATTTCACAGCTTGAGACATATGCCAAATGTCCGTACAAATATTTTGCTGAAAGAATTTTGTTATTACAACCGTTGGAAGAACCGACTGAAGAGATTGAGGCCCTGGAAATGGGAACAATTCTTCATAATATTTTGTATGAATTCTACAAAACGCTTCATGATAAAAAAATAATTCTTCAAAATGCAGATGATAAAACTTTTGCTTATGCAATTGA
>CAZRMA010000296.1:0-5219 GCA_964600655.1 uncultured Ignavibacteriaceae bacterium | reverse complement strand
ATTCTATACATATAAATGAATTAGATAGGAACAAACTAGTATTTAAAAATTTTGGGTCTGCTAAAAGTTATAATCTGCAGGTAAGAAGCGCTAATCCAACTGAAGCTCAAGAATTCAATCATGGTAATATTTCAATAGCAAATAATTCATCTCATCAAATAGTTCCTGTTTGGAATAAATTAGAAATAGAGCCTGTTAAAATATTAATTGATAATGGAAATGACGGAAGTATAGATGATTCAATGTTTGTATCAAATGAATTAACAGGGGCAATTGATCTATTTAAAAATAATAATCCAAATGAATTCCACTTATATCAAAACTATCCAAATCCATTTAATCCTACTACAAAGATAAAATATTCTATTCCCAGCTTAGGAACTTCATTAATGAAGTTAGTACAATTAAAAGTTTACGATGTCCTTGGAAGAGAAGTAGCAATTCTGGTAAACAAACAACAGCAGCCGGGAAATTATGAAGTTGCATTTGATGCATCTACTCTTTCTAGCGGTGTTTACTTTTATACTTTGAGAACCGGAGGCTTTATTAAAACTAAAAAGATGCTGCTGCTTAAATAACGAAAGTCTTTTAATAATATGAAGGAAAAATTTAAATGTTAAAGTGAAATTATATAAGTAACTACGTGAGAAGAAAAGTACTTCTAAATAGTTTTACATAATACTGCCATGAGCTTTGTTTGTTTGAATTTCTATTTTATTCATTAAATTTTGAAATCGAGAATCTGTTCGAAATGCATCCCAAAGTGGGTTTATCCTTAGACTAAGCAGTCCGGTGTCACGTTCATCATATGCTTTTTTCAACCACTCAAACGTTTTTTCTTTATTACCAAAACCAGCATAAATAAGAGCTATATCTGCAGCGCCATCATGCCATTCATTCCATCGATCGAGTAATATATTAAGAAAACTATCTGCGTTAATAGAGTCTCCGGCTAAAGCATAAGCATATCCCAGATACCTACTCATTGTAGCCTTTCTAAGCTTCATCCCTTTTTCTAATTCATTTATTGCATTTTTATATTCCCCTTTCTTTAGATATACCAATCCAAGTAAACTATGAGTCGGGGGAAAATTCTGATCCAGTTCAAGTGTTTCTTTGTATTGGTTTATTGCATTATCATATTGACGGGCAAGATAAAATTCACGTCCCAAATCTGCTTGTATCCGCAGTGATAATGGTGAAAGCTGGGTAGCTTTTTTCATCTCTGAAATTCCTTCCTCTGTCAACCCGGATCTTATTAAACTGAATGCATACCATTGATGCGCTGTTGCATAATTTGGATTAAGTTCTATTGCTCTCTCCAATTCTCTTTTAGCTCTAAATAAGTCCCATTCATTATATAAGCATGCCGACAAAGATACATGCGCTTCAGCTAATGTTTCATCCAATGAAAGTGCTTTAGTAACATATTTCTTTGCTTTTATTGTCGCTTCATTTATTGGAATGTTTCCGTAATTACCTTGCAGGAAATATGTATCGGACAAACCCGCATATGCCGGGGCATATTCGGAATCAATAGCAATAGCTTTAAGAAATTGCTCTTTAGCTTTTTCAAATCCTTCGCTGGTTCTCATATTCCAAAAGTAGCGCCCTTTAAGATAAGCGATGTAGGCTTTGGGGTTTACAGATTTGGACGAAACAACTTTTGCATGTTCTTCCGGCGTTAACTTAACTTGTATCTCAGAAGCTATTTCATGTGCAAGTTCTCCTTGTAATTTCAGAATATCATGCATGTCCCGTTTATAGCTTTTAACCCACAATAGCTGGTCTTTATCTGCTTTAATAAGTTTAGCAGTTATTCTAACATAACCGTTTGCATTCAAAACGGATCCTTCAACGATAGCATCAACATTTAATTGTTTCGCAATTTCCGGCAGCGGCTTGGATGCGTTTTTATATGTCATTACCGATGTTCGTGAAATTACTCTTAATGGTTTTACCTTTCCCAAATTAGAAATTAATGTTTCTGTCATACCATCGGCAAAGTATTCCTCTTCGGGATCAACATTAAGATTAATAAAAGGCAGGACTGCGATAGACTTAATTTCATTATCATCATTATGAATTAAATTGAATACAGCTGTTGTTGATAGACCAAGCAATAAAATTACAATAACGCCAAAGAGTGTGTGTTTTTTCTTTGGAGATAAATTTAATAAAGGTGTTTGCTTTTTTTGCCGGATTCTGGTTAGAAATGTGTTAATTTTTCTTTCTTTATTATTTACTTCTGGTTCAACATTTACTGTTGAATTTTCGTTAGCTTTTAATTCCTTAACATTAGCTATGAATTTAAAGCCTAGCCTGGGTATAGTTCGAATAAAAATTGGGTCCTGTGCATTATCTTCTAACGCCTGACGAACTTCATCAATACAATGGCTCAATGTATTTTCTGTGACAATCACATTGGGCCACAAATCATCCAGCATATCCTGTTTTTTAATTAAAGAACCATGATGCGTAACTAAATACAAAAGTGTGTCAAAAGCTTTTGGGCGCAGGTGTATTTGTTGTATTCCCTTTTTCAAACTGTGATTGCGTGTATCTAAAACAAAATCACCAAAGTAAAAAATATGTAATTCTCCAGTTTTCATAAGATTAACAGAGATTCCTCATAACTTTTTAATGATTTTGTCAAGACTGTGAGCAAAGAATTTTACAATATAATAATTAAAAAAGCAAGGATTTTTATTCTGTGTGTGGAAAAACCAAAACTTAAATCAATCTAATTAGTTATAAGACTTTTTACTACTAAAACAGGAGTAATAAAATGAAAAATTTCTTTTTCATCCTAATTTCACTATTCACTTTTTTATTTCTAAGCTGCAAATCCACAGACTCAAAATCAGAACAATTAAAATTATTTGCCGCTGATAAGCAATGGTCTGCTGCAATTGCAAATGGGGATATTGAGCAAGTGGTTTCTTTCTGGGCAGATGATGCCGTTCTTTATTTTCCCGAAGCGCCAATAGTAATTGGAAGGGAGTCTATTAAAGATATAGTAAGAAAAAATCGTTCAATTTCCGGTTTTTCTTTAGAACATAAACCCGCTGAGGTATTTGTATCAAACTCAAATGATTTAGGATATACAACCGGAACATTTAATATTTCATTGCCTGACAAAAATGGAAAGCTAATAAAACGCCAAGGAAATTATGTGTGCATTTGGAATAAACAAAATGACGGTAGCTGGAAGTGCACTGTCAACATTGGTAACTATCGTTCTCCAATGACTCGAACATTAGAATAATTATAAAAATTTAAATATGTTTTTCGATTCGTGAAGTCCCATTCTTTACGTTAGGTGACTAAATAATCAATCTTCCTAGAGAGGAGTATGTTATGAGATTTTTAAAAATCTTAGCAACGGCTGGGTTTATGTTGTTTATCAATTTATCTCTATTTGCTGATATACCGATTCATACTGGTAATAATTTAGACAGTGATTGTTCCATTGCCTATAATTCTACTAATGATGAGTACCTGGCAGTTTGGAATAAAAGCGGTGACAATATTACTACTAGTGTATATGCACAACGGCTTGATAAGTCTGGAACCCCAATTGGGAACCCGGTATCGATAAGTCAAAATAGTTCTCATCCTGCTGTAGCTTATAATCCCCAAACAAATGAATATCTTGTTGTTTTTGAAACAATTATTGCTCTTACCGGCGATGTAATCTATGGGATCCGTTTAGATGCTTCCGGATCGCCAATCACAGGCAGCGGTGGTGTTCTTATGAAGCAAGCCGGGTATCCTAAAATTGTATATAATTTTTTAGATGATAGTTATCTTCTTTCAGGTGCGCTTCTTTATGACAGCGGAACCCCGGACTTGTGCAATATTAAAATTTATACCAGGAAAATTTCTTCAACAGGACAACCTTTAGGAACTACTCAATTAATTAGAGATGAAGGTAATGGTCTTTGCGCTGATGGTGCCAGGTATTCAATAGCTTATGCTCCTGTCACTTCAACTGAAACACCGCAGGGCCGTTTTCTCCTGGTTATTAATGGCACCTCCGGCTTCGGTTTGACTATGCTTGATGATAATGGAGCCATCGTGTCGAAAGTCTTCGATTCACAATCAGGGACTGTTGTAGATGATCACATACCATTTCAAGCATCAAAGGTTGGTATTCCTTATAACGCTGATGCCGCTTATGGAATCTGGGAGGGAGAGCCGGCTTTTATGGTTGTATGGGGCGATCGCGATAAACAAGCCAATAATCAGGAATGGACAGGTATTTGGGCAATGATAGTTTATGCAACTCAAATTGAATTTGATGCTCAAGCAGGTGTTTCAAATATGGTCTTCCCAGTTTCGAAAATTGCATATCACTTTGCTACAACTAATGATGCTAAAAGCTGGAAACCGGCAGTGGCGTACAATCAAATTGCCGACAAATTTATGATTGCCTGGCGTGAAACTCCGAGCACGGATCCAAACAATGACACTAAAGTCAATCACATCCGGGCCAATACAGTCAATTCGCCTGATTTTCCAATTCCGGATAATGTAGTGCTTTCGGCGGTGACGGGCAATGAAGACCCTCAAAACCCGACTATTGCTGTCAGCACTAAAGATGCTAATACCCTGGTTGCCTGGCAGGATGCCCGGAATTCTGCTACATCGGATATAGATATTTACGGCAGCCTTTATTCAATATCACCATTACAATCACCTAAGCTTACAGTTACTTCACCAAATGGAGGCGAACTGTGGAGTCCTGGTTCAAATAAATATATAACCTGGACAAATCAGGGTCTAAGCAATCCTGTCAAGATTGAGTATTCTACAAATGGAGGAACAAGCTACAAGAGTATTGTTTCGAGCACTCCCAATTACGGCGGCTATAAATGGACAGTTCCGAATGAAATATCATCTAACTGCTTTGTCAAGATATCCGATGCAACTAACGGAATTCCCTCGGATATTAGCGATGCAAAATTTATAATTGGTTATCCGCCATTCACAGTGACCAATACTAACGATAACGGTACGGGCTCATTTCGTCAAATGCTGATTGATGCTAACAATAATCCCGGCAAGGATACTATTAGATTTAACATACCAGGAAATACTAAACATACAATCTCTCCGGCCTCACCATTCCCGGTTATAACCGATCCGGTAGTAATTGATGGCTACTCGCAACCGGGTGCTAGCCCCAGCACTAATCCGATTACCGCCGGCAGCAA
>CAZRMA010000295.1:0-5284 GCA_964600655.1 uncultured Ignavibacteriaceae bacterium | reverse complement strand
ATTACACCCTACGCTGGTTATATGAACAATCGTCAAATCGGACAAAATGATTATGGGGCTTTATATGGAACTGAGGCAGTTATAGACTCCTTGCATATTTCCAATTTCAACATTTTTTCGGAATTTAAATTTAGGAACGAAGATATTTCACCAAGAAAAAATGCGCTACGGTATTTTGATTTTCAATTTACAAATAACTTTTCTCCCGAAGTTAACAACCAAATACGGGTAAATTATTCTTTAAATAAAAAAGATTTTTATTTCCAGGCGGATTCTTTAACTTCCAAAAGTTTTAATATTACAAATAATATTCAAAGCAGGAAAGAAGCTAATTATTTATTGCAAGACCGCTTTCGACACGCTAATTTTTTAAATACTTTCGTACTTGATATTACGGGTAGAATAGCATACAGAAACATTGACCGGGATACTCGCTACAGGCTGCCTACCAATGTGAAATCTATATTCGATACAAGGATTAATGAATTGAACTTAGAACTAGAAACAATGGCAAGTTATTCAAGCCGGTTTATGGAAGGTTTTGTAAGAATGATTTTTTCCGGCAGAGACGAACAGCATTTAACAAAACGTTTTGATGGTGTTAGTGATATTCTTTATGAGGAAAGGCAGAGAGATGAAAACTCCAAAAATAATAATGCTGGAAGAGCATCTTTATCTTTTGGCGGCAAAATGAAATTTTCTCAAACAGATAATTTATATTTTAGTTTTTTACAAAATAAACTAAAATATGATACTCCCAGTGATATTAATTTTGACGACCGTGATGAAGTACTCTCAATATTAAGACTAAAGTATTCAAAATATTTGACACCATTCTTTGAAACATTCATTAGTCTCGAAGGAACTATGAATCATACTGTTTATATTTTTTCAGAAAAGAGTTCAAATAATAATATCAACAGGATTTTAAGATTGAGCTCCGGCGGCAATTATTCTGGAAAACATTTTACATCATTTAATTCATTTGAGGTATCTGCCAATTATACTGTTTACGATTTTGAAGAATTAAACCCTAATTTTCACAGCTACTCATTCAGGCAATTCACGGCACTTGATTCTTCCAATGTTAGACTTACCAAAAATTTTATGCTTCGAGTGTTTGGATATATAAAACTCTCCGAACAAGGTGATTTACAATGGAAAGCATTTTCCACTCATCCAAACAGATATTTAAGCGAGATCTATTCCGAACCAAAATTGGCCATTCAAATAAAAGAAGTTTTATTTTCGGTAGGAATAAGGTATTTTTCAATTAACTCTTATAATTTTAATGGCAGACAAAAAATTCTTGCATCAAAATATTTAAGTTTAGGGCCAGTCGCTGAAGTAAATTTATTTATTAGAAGTTCATTGGCATTAAATTTTTATGGCTGGTATGAGTTTATTAGCGGAAATGAAAATTCGAATCGAGAAATGGCAAATTTTAATTTTGAAATAAATTGGAAGTTTTGAATTGGAAAAGAAATTTTTTTTATTATTTTCACATTAATAATTTAGGTAAATCTTGGCAGAACAACATTATCACCTCGAAATTGAAAGTGATCCCAAAAACTTAATTACCGTTGAAGAATTTATTAATTATTTTTGCAAAGAACTTAATCTAAGTGACGAGAGAATAACCGGCATTATGCTTGCGGTAACTGAAGCTACTACCAACGCAATTATTCACGCCAATAAAAATGTTAAATTGAAGTTAGTAAAAATTGACGCAGATATTATTAACGGCCTACTAAAAATTACAATAAAGGATGAAGGGAAGGGTTTCGATCCGACTATAGTACCTGATCCAACAGAGCCTGAAAATTTGTTAAAAGATTCTGGTCGTGGTTTGTACTTGATGCGGACTTATATGGACGACCTTGAATACAATCTCACTCCAGAAGGAACGGAAACTATTCTAAAACTTAAACTATAAAAATAATTCATTAATTTTTTTTATACTTGCCTTAACACTATCAGCCGATTTTTTTAGAAGATTTAATTCTTCTTTCGTCAATTTTAACTCTAATATTTGCTCTATCCCACTACTGCTTAATTTGACCGGCACTCCGCAAAATACTTTTTCCAAACCATACTCACCTTCAAGCCAGGCAGAACAAGGCAGAATTCTATTTTTATTTTTTACGATTGCCTCAACCATTTCAATAGCTGCCGAAGATGGCGAATAGTATGCGCTTCCTGTTTTCAAATAATTAACTATTTCAATTCCACCATTTTTTGTACGCGTAATTAACTTTTCAATTTGATCTTCATGTAATAAATCATGCAATGGAATTCCGTTTACTGTTGAATATCTTATTAATGGGACCATCGAATCCCCATGTCCGCCAAGTACCATTGCTTGGACATCATTCACCGAAACATTTAATTCTTGCGCAATAAATAATCTGAATCTGGAACTATCTAAAATTCCCGCCATTCCTATTACACGGTTCCTTTCAAATCCGCTTACCTTTAACGAAACATAGGCCATAGCATCTAATGGATTTGATACAATTATAATAATAGTTTGTGGAGAGTATTCAACTATTTTTTCAGTTACGCTTTTAACAATTTTTGCGTTGTTGGCTAAAAGATCATCACGAGACATTCCCGGCTTTCTCGGAAGTCCTGCTGTTATAACAACTATGCTGGAATTCGCCGTGTCTTCATAATCATTTGTCCCGGTGACTTTTGTATCAAATAGTTCAATTGGACTGCTTTCCCAAATATCCAACGCTTTTCCTTGCGGGATTCCATCCAGAATATCGATCAGAGTAACTTCTTCAGCCAATTGTTTTTCGGCAATTCTTTGGGCTGCTGAAGCTCCAACATTTCCAGATCCGACAATAGTAATTTTTTTCATAGCTATTTTACATTTTGATATTTAATTGATACTAAAATACAAAAAGTTTATTGAAATTATTTTTTGCAAATAGAAATCTACATCAGTATTTTTAAAAAAGATTATGTGCAAAATAAAGTATTGTAAAATTTTTTAGGAGAAAAAAATGTCAAGAAAAAAAATTGCTCTAATTGGTGGAGGACAAATCGGGGGTGTTTTAGCTCAGCTAATTGCATTAAGAAGATTAGGTGATGTGGTTCTATTTGATATAGTTGAAGATATGCCTCAGGGTAAAACTCTTGATATAGCTGAAGCTTCCAGAATTGACGGTTTTGATGTTTCTGTTACCGGGACTAATAATTACAAAGATATTAATAATTCTGATTTGGTTATAATAACAGCAGGACTTCCAAGAAAACCCGGGATGAGCAGAGACGACTTGCTAGCAACAAATGCAAAAATTATGCGTTCAGTTGCTGAAGCTGTAAAAGAACACGCTCCGAATGCTGTCGTAATAATCATTTCGAACCCCCTTGATGCCATGGTTACCTTATTTAAAAATGTAACGGGATTCCCCCCTAACAGAGTTTTAGGTCAAGCCGGAGTTTTAGATTCATCTAGATTTGCATCATTTATTGCATGGGAACTTGGTGTCTCTGTAAAAGATGTAAATGCAATGGTACTTGGCGGACATGGCGATACAATGGTGCCGCTGGTTCGATATGCAAATGTAAATGGAATTCCTGCATTGGAATTGCTTGAAAGAAAATATAAAGATGCCGCTAAAGCAAAAGAAGTTATGGATCAAATGGTGCAGAGAACAAAAATGGCCGGTGGAGAAGTAGTGAAATTGTTGAAGACCGGATCTGCTTTTTATTCACCTGCTTCAGCAGCAACAGCAATGGCTGAAGCTATATTGAGAGATGAGAAAAGAGTTCTACCTGCATGTGCATTTCTAAAAGGCGAATTTGGAGTTGATGGTTATTATGTCGGTGTTCCGGCCGTATTGGGTGCGAATGGAGTTGAAAAAGTTTTAGAATTATCTTTAGATGAAAACGAACAAAAAGCTCTCGATAATTCTATTGATTCAGTTAAAAAATTAGTTGCTGATATGGAAAGATTAGGATTGTAAATTCATATTCAAGTGTAAGATCAAGGAATTGAAATTTACTTAAACTTGAACCTGCCTGCCAGTCAGGCAGGCTTACACTTGAACTAAATTAAATGTTAGGGTAAACACTTACGTACTGCCTGTCGCCTCTTTTGGTTTCAAATTTTACAAAACCATCTGCAACAGCGAATAAGGTATCATCACCACCGATTTTTACATTAACACCAGGATGAAATTTCGTTCCTCTTTGTCTAACTAAAATGTTTCCGGAAATAACTTTTTCACCACCGAATTTTTTAACTCCCAGTCTCTGGGCATTACTATCGCGTCCGTTTCTTGATGAACCTTGACCTTTTTTATGAGCCATTTTTAATCTCCTTTATTTACCTATTTTGGTAATTTCAATTCTTGTTAGATGCTGCCTGTGTCCATTTTTCTTATCGTAACCAGTTCTTCTTTTCTTCTTAAATACAATCACTTTTTCATCTTTAAGATGTTCAAGAACTTTGGCAGTTACTTTAACTCCCTTTACACTTGGAGTCCCAACTTTAGTAGCTTTATCATCACTAAAAACCAATACATTTTCAAATGTTACTTCCGAATCAATTTCATTTGTTAATCTAGGCACATAGTACTTAGTGTTTTCAGTAACTTTGAATTGTTGTCCTAATATATCCACAACAGCGAACATTTTAACCTCAAATATTTTATTGAAGAAGACAAAATTATGAGTTTTCAGCAAATAAGTCAATTTATTTTTCATTAATAAACTTTATCCTTAAAATAAGTCAAAAATTCATTCTTTATTCGATTAGCATATCGTAAATTTATAGAAACCTTTAGGAGATTATTTTTGCGGTTCTTTAATAGGTTAGTTACTAATCAAACTTATTCCACTATCTTATGCAGATAATTTTTTTAATTACTTGTACTTAATTATTATTTTATTATTATTAAGTTTAACAAAACAGTTTTAACTATATGAAAACAAATTCAGAAGTAATAATTCGAAATACTACGCATGCTCATTTTGAAGATATAAGAACGCTGCAAAGAAAAGTGTACCCAGATATAAAACCATGGTCAAATGAACAATTAGAAAACCACTTAAAAGTATTTGGTGAAGGTCAATTTGTCGCTGACTTAGATTCTAAAATTGTTGGTACTTCAAGTTCTTTTATTATCATGTGGGATGAGTATGGACCTGATCATAGTTGGGGCGATGTTACTGGAAAAGGAACATTTTCTACTCATAACCCTATCGGGAAAACTTTGTATGGAGCTGAGGTTTGCGTTGATCCGGATTACAGGAAAAAAGGAATCGGACA
>CAZRMA010000294.1:0-5351 GCA_964600655.1 uncultured Ignavibacteriaceae bacterium | reverse complement strand
GAATATGATTTTTGATCAGCAATATGCAGAAGGGACGCCATTAAAAAAAGGAGAATCTGTCGGTGTATCGATTAGTGTTGGGGAAGGAGAAACTGGCGAAATAATTGTTCCCGATTTAATCGGCAAGTCCGTAACTGAAGCAGAGCGCATATTATCCGACAGCACTTTGAAAGTTGGAAAAATTAATTATCAGCGTTCGTTTTCGCTTTTACCGAATACAATTTTAGATCAATATCCAAGCAAAGGGAACAAGGTGAACAGAGGCGACGCCGTGGATTTATTTGTGACCAAATCAGCAGAACAACAAGAAGAAATTAAAGAGCAATAAATGGCAATATTAGCACCTTCAATTTTAGCAGCGGATTTATCTAATCTTGGGCAGCAGATAAGGTTGGCTGAACTGGGCGGGGCTGATTGGATTCACTGTGACATTATGGATGGGCATTTTGTTCCAAATATATCATTCGGACCAATTATAGTAAAAGCTGCGCGCCGCTCCACAAAACTGCCGTTGGATGTACATTTGATGATCGAACATCCTGAAAAATACATTGAACAATTTGCTGAAGCCGGTGCAAATTCTATTACAGTTCATCAAGAGGCTGTAATCCATCTTAATAGAACTGTACAACATCTTAAAGAGCTTAATGTTAAAGCGGGCGTTTCAATTAATCCTTCAACCCCTGTAAATACTTTAAGAGATATTGCCGAATACATTGATATGGTTTTAATTATGTCGGTTAATCCTGGCTTTGGCGGACAAACCTTTATTCCAAATTCTTTAAGAAGGGTTAAAGAATTAGTAAAGCTTCGTGATGAAATGAAAGCAAACTTTTTAATAGAAATTGATGGCGGCATAGATAAACATACTATCAAATCGGCACAGAATGCCGGCTGTGATGTTTTGGTAGCTGGGTCGGCAATATTTAAAGCAGATAATATTACTGCTGCGGCTCTAGAACTTAAGAATTTAATAAATAGTTAATTTAGTATAATTACTTTATAAAAATACATTCGCTTTGCAAGACTATTCTATGACTAATATTTCTCTTGTCAGAATTTTGCAGACAGATCTAATTTACTTCCAAATTTCATAATTAAAAAAAATTGGAGAATAAATGAAACTAGCTTTGATTGGTGGAGATATTGTAACTCCATTTAGGTTGATAAAAAATGGAACAGTTTTAATAGATAATAAAAAAATTTATAGAATTGGGAAATCGCACGATGTTATTTTACCTGATGATTGTGAAGCTATTGATGTCAGCGGCAGAATAATCGCTCCTGGTTTTGTCGATTTGCTTGTTCATGGCGGCGGCGGATTTGGCTTTGCCGATGAAAACGATAACAGCATTGAAAAAGTAAGTCAATATTTTTTACAACATGGTTCCACCACAGTTCTCGCTTCTTTGTTTGCTAAACCTGAAGAGCATCTCTTAAGTGACTTACGAAGAGTTGCAGATTATATTGAGGATAATCCTGACTCAAACATAAAAGGGATTCATATGGAAGGGCCATACCTCAACAAAGAATTAAAAGGTGCAATGAACGAAGGTTATCTTTGGACTCCTTCAATAGAATCATGGCAAAAAATGTGGGGAGCTTCCAAAGGTCAAATAAAAATCATGACAATTGCTCCCGAACTTCCAGGTGCAATTGAGGTAATGAGAGAAGCATCAAATCAAGGTGTAGTTTTATCTATCGGACATTCAATGGCAAATTACGACGAAATTGAACTGGCAATTGATAATGGTGCCGCTCATGTTACGCATATATTTAATGCAATGCGTCCATTTCATCACCGTACACCCGGTGTAATACTTGGTGCGCTTCTTCGAAATGAACTTAAGATTGAATTAATTGCCGATACTCTGCATGTACATCCCGCTGTAATGGAATTACTTTTAAAATTAAAAGGAGCAAGCGGAATAGTTTTAGTCTCAGATTCAATAAGAGCCGGGGGAATGCATGAAGGTGAATATGAGTTTGCAGATCAAAAGGTTTTTATGAAAGCAAAAAGAGCTTTTCTTGAAGACGGTACTTTAGCAGGCAGTACACTTACTTTAAATGTGGCAATTAAAAATATGATTGATACTGCAAATGCAAAGGTAACCGAAGCTTTTAGGATGGCTTCTTTGAACGGGGCAAAAGTTATAAATCTTGATCACAAAAAAGGAATTCTCGCAAGTGGTAAAGATGCTGATATAGTTGTGCTTAATGACAATTATGATGTGGAAATGACTATTCTCTCAGGCAAAGTGGCTTATAAAAAAACAACTGCATAAAAAAGTTGGAATAGAAAGTCATTAGAAGTATTTGATTTGAAGAAAAAAAACATTTATGTTTCTATTAACAATTTATTGAAGACTTATTAAAACCAAATTACATCGTTTCAAAAATTCTATCCTAATTATTGGCATTGCTGATATTGCCTAAAAAGGCTGTCCCTTGCCATTATCTATCTAAGCTCTGATTTACAGGGCACTAACAATATTTTAAATTTTTAAGGAGAAATTAAAATTGGAAAAATTAATTTCATTAGGATGGAATACGTTTTTTGAAAATCAATTTAATAATTACAAAAATTCTGGATTTATTCCTGCAAGAGTAATTATTGAGCATAAGCAAAGATATTTACTTTACACAGAAAAAGGGGAAGTAACTGGAGAAGTAACCGGTAAATTATTATACACGTCGGACACGAATTCTGAGTTGCCCAAAACAGGTGATTGGGTTGTTGGAATCTTATATGAAGAAGAAAACAAATTAATTATTCATGATGTATTGGAAAGAAAAACAAAATTATCAAGAAAAACCGCGGATAAAAATAACGACGAACAAATTATTGCTATAAATGTTGATATCGTATTTATAGTCCAAAGCATTGATAATAATTTTAATCCAAATAGACTTGATAGGTATTTAACCGCCGTAAATGAAAGCGGTGCTAAATCCGTTATTATTTTAAATAAAACAGATCTTGTTGAAAATCCTGAAGAGAAAATTAATCAATTAAAAAATCGTGGCATTGATATTCCTGTTTTATTAATGAGTGCACAAACGAATGAAGGAGTTAGCGAAATAAAAAAATACTTAAGTGAAGGAATCACTGCCGTATTTGCCGGTTCGTCAGGCGTTGGAAAATCAACAATCATTAATTCTCTGCTGGGAAATGATTTCATAAAAACGCAAGAAATAAGTTCGTCAGTATTTAAAGGAAAACACACTACAACCAAAAGAGAATTAATTGTTCTACCGGAAGGTGGAATCTTAATCGATACGCCGGGCATGCGAGAGTTTCAATTATGGAATGTCTCGGAAGGATTAGATTCAACATTCAATGATATTGAATCTTTAACAACAAGATGTAAGTTTAACAATTGTTCACATACTGTAGAAATAGGCTGCGCGGTTATGGAAGCATTAAATGACGGTTCATTATCTGTTGAGAGATATAAAAGCTATCAAAAGCTACAAAAAGAACTGTTATATCTCGAACAAAGACAAAGTATTTCTGCAAAATTAGCAAAGAAAGAATTGTCAAAAAAGATTAATCGATATCTGAAAGAGATTTATAAATATCGTAAATGAGCTGCATTAATTTATTTTTGTTTTAATAAAGAGTTGATTTCAAATGCATTTTACTTAATATTGGAAAAGACATTTTTGAACCAATCGGTAAAACTTGTATGAAAATAAAAGCAATTATAACTGGAACGACAGGGATGGTTGGTGAAGGAGTTATGCATGAATGCCTCAATCATCCTGATGTTGAGGAAGTGCTTATAATTAATCGAAGAAAGAGCGGCTTTCAGCATCCAAAACTGAAAGAGATTATTCACAACAATTTTTATGATTTCTCTGATATTAAAATTGAATTGATTGGCTGCAATGCCTGTTTCTTTTGTCTCGGGACAACTTCTGTCGGCAAGAAAGAAGACGAATACACAAAAATAACATTTGATATCGCAAAAGCTTTGGCTGATATACTTATTCATCTTAATCCGGATTTAACTTTCTGTTATATTTCCGGTGCAGGGACAGACAGCACGGAAAAAGGGAGAACCATGTGGGCAAGAGTAAAAGGCAGAACAGAAAATTATATTTTAAATCTTGGATTTCGGCAGGCTTTTGCTTTTCGTCCCGGAATAATAATACCTACTAAAGGACTTAAAAATACTTTAAGCTTTTACAAATATTTATCGTTTCTATTGCCAATTGTAAAATCATTCTTTCCAAAATATATTTGTTCCTTAAAAGAAATTGGTATTGCAATGATAAACACTGTAAACAAAGGATATGATAAAAATGTTTTGGAAGTTAGGGACATTAAGAAACTTGCCGATAATTAAATACCTATCACTGTAATGAAGTTAAATTTTCGTCCACTACGAATCACAAATATTTGAAAGACATTATTTTTTATGTATGAATATGAATCAACAAGATTTTTTGCTCAGGTTACCGGGAAACTGGAAGAGCTATGTGAACAGGAATTACTTGATCTTGGGGCTACAAAAACAAAAATCGATTATAAAGGAATTTATTTTCATGCCGATATTCCAACCATTTATAAAATTAATTACGCATCGCGGCTTCTTTCACGGGTGCTGGCTCCTTTAGTAATTTTCCCGTGTCACAAAACAAACACTTTGATTAATAAGGCAAAGAAAATTAATTGGGAAGATTTTTTGTCTGTTGATAAAACATTTGCTATTAGTGCCTCTGTATCAAAAAGTCGCATTACAAATTCTTTGTATGCATCACAATGTTTGAAAGATGGAATTGTGGATTATTTCAGAGAAAAATATGGCAAACGTCCCAATGTTGAAGTTGTAAATCCGGATGTTCGTTTTAATCTTCATATAAATAAAGATACTGCTGTAATTAGTCTTGATACATCCGGTGAATCGCTGCACAAAAGAGGGTACAGGCTTCTTGCCGGAGAAGCACCTATGCAGGAAACCCTTGCTGCCACAATAATAAAGCTAAGTAAATGGGATGGCGAAAATCCATTATGGGATCCGATGTGCGGTTCGGGAACAATAATTTGTGAAGCATTTATGCATTACTGCAGAATACCGGCACAATTTCTACGTAAGAAATTTGGATTTTTTAATTTGCCCGAATTCGACCGGGAAGAATGGAATAAGATTAAGAATGAATACGACAACAAAATTCGTCCGCTGCCAAAAAATATTATTAAAGGAAGTGATAAATCTCCCAATGCAATAGAAGTTGCAAAAAATAACTTATCCCGTCTTCCTTATTCCGATTCGGTTGAGCTTTCATGTAAGCCTTTTCAAAGAGTAAAAAGTTTTGAAGATGGGACTTTGATTGTCAATCCACCG
>CAZRMA010000293.1:0-5360 GCA_964600655.1 uncultured Ignavibacteriaceae bacterium | reverse complement strand
AAATTTTAAATATTATTTCGTTAATATTAATATAATAAATAAATAACAGCAAGTAATCTCTTGTTTCATAAGTCAATTATTTTAAGAGGCGATTGTATCAATTTAATTTTATTAATATTGATTTTTAGTTTTGACGGATCAATTATTATCAATGGCAAGTAATCATGGGCGAGATAGTTTTCTGGACTTTAATTCGAACTTTAATAATGATTCCTATTATATGGATCTCATTGGATTATTTTGATTATAAATTTTGGTGGATAATCAGTATTATAGCTATTTATATTGTGATAATTCATCCTGCAATAATTGGTTATAAAAAATTTGAAGAAAAGAATAAAGATGTTAATGAAAATTCATTATGTTCAACCTGCCGCCACTATGATAAAACTGCGGTCTTATGTATGAAATATGATAAACATCCCACTATGAATTTTATCCCCTGTAATGGCGTAGATTGGGAACCAAAATAGATTAAGTATTAATCAAATTTAAAATGAAGAATGGTTGAGTTTAATTTCAATTTTGTTATATATAATATTTAAAATAATTTAATAAAAGAAAGGATAAATAATGCCCTTAAAACCAGACCAAGTTGTAACAATAGCATATAACTTAACAGATGAAAGTGGAACCTTAATTGATTCAGCCACACATGATCAACCATTTGCTTTTTTAAGCGGTCAAGGACAAATACTACCAAGGCTTGAAGAAAAAATAGGAACAATGTTAATCGGAGGAAAGAATAAAGTCACACTTGAACCCGTAGATGGATATGGTGAATATCAAGAAGCAGCTATTCAGTCTGTTCCAAGAAAAGAGTTTCCCGGTGATACAGAAATAAAAGAGGGAATGAGCTTTGTTGCTAACAGTCCTGATGGGCATCAAATGCCGTTTGTTATAAAAGAAATTGCTGGGGAAGAAATTAAAATTGATTTTAATCACCCTTTGGCAGGCAAGACTTTAAACTTTGACCTTGAATTGTTGGATATTAGAGATGCTACCCAGGAAGAAAAATCACATGGCCATGTTCATGGAGCAGGCGGGCATCATCACTAATAAAAACAAAATATTTTAATTGAGCCTGCTTTTATGCAGGCTTTATAGTTATATTTCTAAACATATACCTTCCCGGTGCATAAATAAATCCCCAAATAAAAAGTCCCGAATTAATTTTTATAAATACTAAAAATTAAACACTCATTGAATTTTAAATTTCAGTTACAGCACATTTTATTTAGGAGAATTTTTATGCACGTAAATTTTATTAAAAGGAAATCATTATATACAATAGTTATTTTAATAGTATCTTGTTCAATTCTCATATATGCTTACCCAACCGGCATTGTCGGGAGGACTTTGAAAAACGGAGTTGGTTGTACATGCCATGGTGCCAGTCCTTCCACTAATGTAATAGTTACTATAAACGGCCCGGATACTTTAACAGTAAATGAAACCGCTGATTATTCTATTACAATATCTGGTGGCCCGCTGGCAGCAGGAGGAACAAATATAGCTGCTTCAGATGGAGTATTAACACCAGGCGACGGACTTAGAAGTGAAGCCGGAGAGTTAACACATATACAGCCAATGAGCCCTGCTAATGGTTTGGTTACTTTTAATTTTTCTTATACTGCCCCTGCATCGTCAGGAGAACAAACATTATATGCAAACGGAAATAGTGTAAATCTAAATGGGTTTAATACGGGTGATCAGTGGAATTTTGCACCCAATAAAACTATAACCGTTCAAACAGTTACAGGCATAAATGATGGACATATTGTAAGCAATTATAGGCTGGAACAAAATTATCCTAATCCTTTTAATCCAAACACAAGCATAAGTTTTGAAATTCCACAATCAGAAAATGTTAAACTTGTAGTTTATAATTCAGTTGGCGAACAAGTAAAAACTTTAGCAAATGAATTTATGACAAGTGGGAATCATATTATTAATTTTAATGCCTCCAATTTAGCGTCGGGAGTTTATTATTATAGAATTACCACACCGCATTTTTCTGAAATTAGAAAGATGATTTTAATGAAATAAAAAAAGCCCCTCCAAACCTCCCCGAAGGGGGCTTTTATGCAACAATATTATATTTTATAAAATATTAAAAAATTTACATTTTGAAAATTTCATTAGCGGACATTCCCACTTAATAGAGGCTGTGCGAAAAATTAAATGCATTGAATAATTATTCGAACCACAAAAGAAATTTGTTGAACCTCTATGAGGTTCTTCGGTTTGGTATATTATACTTTGTTTTATGAATTAGAATGCCGTAGGTGTTCAGCAAGAATTTATTTAGATGTTAATTATTATTAAAAAGAATCTTCAATTTTAAAAATAATTATAGATAAAATTTTCATTATCAAAGACTTAATAAGAGTGTGAGGGAGTTGTTAATTTTGGTTGAAATAAATTTTCTAAATCATTAATGGATTGAAATTTATTATCTTAATAAACCAGGTCACATTTATAGAAAGCATTTCTCTTAGATAAAATAAATTTTAATTTTGCATTTTATTTTTACTGCTAATTCCATATAATTGGGAGCGTAACGGGGAATTTCGCTGCACAAAATCGAAAGTGAGATAAATGGACAATGAATCATCGGGAGTCGATTTAAAAAAAGGTTCTTCAAATAATTTTTTTTCAAAGCTCAAATCTATTTTTTCTAATGAGGAAACTCTTTCAAAGCTTCCTTCTTTTTTAAAAAACAAAAAAGTTACTTATAGTTTATTGGGTTTGGTTGTTTTGATTGTAATTCTGATGTTTACTTCGTTAAGAACAGCAGAAACAAACATACCTACTTTTACTGTTAAGAAAGATAATTTTCTTGTTTCAATCACTGAAAGTGGGGAACTGCGTGCTAAAAATTCAATCTCAATTACAACGCCACGGGTTAGAGGTAATCTTAAAATTATTTACTTAGCACCGGAAGGCAGTTATGTTAAAGCGGGTGATGTTGTTGTCAAATTTGATCCAACTGAAGCGATGAACAATTTGAAAGAAGCTGAATCAAAACTTGAAATTGCACAATCCGAAAAAGAAAAATTAATCGCTAATCAAAAATCTCAAATGACCAGGCTTGAATCTGATTTAAAAAGTGCGGAGTTGTCGTTTGAATTATCAAAGCTTAAGCTTGAACAAATTAAATTTGAAGCAGATATAAAACAGCAGGAAGCAAAATTAGAGCATGAAAAAAATGAGTTGAGCTATAAAAAAGCAAAACAGGATCTTGAGTCACAAAAAATTGTTGATCAGTCTGAATTTAATAAAGTTGAAATTGATGTCCGCCAAAAACAAGCTGATTTGGAACATGCAAAACGGGATCTGGCAATGTTAACCTTAACTGCTCCGACAGAGGGTTTGGTAGTTTATGAGACCAATTGGAGTTCAGGTAGAAAAGTTACAATTGGCGATACTCCGTGGCCAGGAATGCCGGTGGTAAGTCTTCCGGATCTTTCTACTATGGAAAGTTTTACTTATGTAAACGAAGTGGATGTAAGCAGGGTTAAAAAAGGACAGAGGGTAATCGTGAAGTTGGATGCTTTTCAAGACAGCACTTTTCAAGGAGAAATTTCTTCAGTAGCTGCTTTGGGAAAAACAAAAAATAATAACTCAACAATTAAAGTTTTCGAAATAACAGTAAGTTTAAACTCACAGTCTTCAATTTTAAAACCTGGTATGACTACCAGTAATAAAATGATCATCAACGAAATCCCTAATGTATTATTTGTTCCGCAAGAATCTGTTTTTGAAAAAGAAGGAAAGAAAATTGTTTATATTAAAAACGGATCCGGCTTTGATGAACAAGACGTAGAAACAGGAGATAAAAGCGAAGACTATATTGTAATCAAGAAAGGGCGTTCAAAAGGAGAGGTAATTGCACTGAGAGATCCAACAATTAAACTGGAAGAAAATGTTAGTGAGCAAAGTGGGGAAACTACACCCGCTCTTCCATCGACAAATAAGCAATGAATAACTTCGAATCTTTCAAAATAGGTTTAAAAGGGCTTCAGTCAAACAAGCTGCGTGCTTTGCTTACAATGCTTGGAATAGTGTTTGGAGTTGCTGCTGTAATTGCAATGCTTTCGATTGGCGAAGGTGCGAGACAGGAAGCTTTGCAGCAAATCGAATTAATGGGAACCAACAATATAATTATTACTAAAGTGACAGTTGCAGAAAATACTACCGGAAAGAAAAAATCATTTTCGCCGGGATTAAATTTAAATGATGCAAAGGCAATAAAAGAATTAAATCCGTTTGTAGATTATATAACTCCGCAGCTTGAAATGAAAGTTCCGGTTACTTACAAATCACAAATTTTGCAAACTACTTTGATAGGAACCACGGTTGATTATTTTAAAACGTTCAACACAAAGATTGATCTGGGGCATGCGTTTAACAAATATCATACAGAGAACTATTCAAATGTTTGTGTGATTGGTTCAGGGATAAGAGAGCAGTTATTTAGATTTGAAAATCCTATTGGTAAGAAAATAAAAATTGGAGATTTATGGTTTGAAATAATTGGTGCTGCCGCTTCTAAAAATGTTTCAACCACAGGTTCGCAGGGTATAACTCTTAGGGATTTTAACGAAGATATATATATCCCTTTTTCAACTATGATGTATAAAATAGGAATAACAGAAACATCAGACAATCAGCAGAATCATAATCCCTGGCAAAATCAAAGTGCAGAAGTAATTGATAGAAATTCTGTCAGCCAGTTTACGGTTAAAGTTAAAAAGCCTGATGAACTTAGAGAAGCCGCAGGCTTGATTTCAAGAATTTTAGAACGAAGGCATTTCGGTATTAAAGATTATGAAATTATTTTACCGGAACAGCTTCTGCAGCAAAAACAAAAAACACAAAGAATTTTTAATATAGTCATGGGAGCTATTGCCGGCATTTCTTTATTGGTAGGCGGCATAGGAATTATGAATATCATGCTTGCAAATATTATGGAGCGAACACGGGAGATAGGAGTGCGCCGTGCTGTTGGTGCTACACGTTTGGACATATTATCTCAGTTTGTGTACGAAGCTTTAACAATTAGTGTAGTTGGAGGAATTATTGGAGTTATTCTTGGATCTATACTTACCTCGCTGATAACGACTTATGCAGAATGGAAAACTATTATTTCACCGTTCTCTGTTTTTCTTGCTTTCTTTGTTTCCGTTGCAACGGGATTAATTTTTGGGATTTACCCTGCTAAACAAGCCGCTGATAAAAACCCGATTGAATCACTTCGCTATGAATAATAAATACTTTTCAAAATTTTCTAATTTTAAAATGAAAAATCTTATTCAAGTTATTTTATTACTATTTGTATTAAGTAATATTGCCGC
>CAZRMA010000292.1:0-5369 GCA_964600655.1 uncultured Ignavibacteriaceae bacterium | reverse complement strand
AATATTATAAGGACTGTCAGAAATATTGTTGGTATTTACACTATCCTTACCAAGAAGAAACTTGTCCACAAAGGCTTCGATTTCCGGTATCTGGCTGTTTGGAACCGCACAATGTAAATGGCCCCCGACAACTGAAAAGCCGAATCTATCGGCTATACCTAAAGTATTATAGACCTCCTTACAAGCCCTGCTGCAGACGTCGCATGAAGGATTTGATAACCACGTATAATCCGGATTTGCAGTAGCAAACAATGCACGTGGTGCCACCATTGCCATTAACTCGTGATGATCCTCAGGGAGTTTCGAAACATTGTCACCAGAAAATTGGCTCATCGAATTCATAAACCAATTATAATCTGTATTATGTATATCTTCCACACTACCCAAAGGTTCGCTATGCGAGTATCGCCAGGAAGTTGCACCGCCGCCGCCAGATTCCTGCGCAATTGTAAGCGCGATACGCTCATCAAACGCCCCTGCAAAAAGTGCCATTTTGCCAGCATAGGAACACCCGGTAACTGCTAGGTGCTTTAAATCTATGGGGAGAACATTCTGAACCAGTTCCAATCCATCGATTATTCGACTTACTCCCCAAGCCCATGCACTGTATTGTCCAGTATTATCTATATTAAGAGCAGGTCCATATAGCCGGTAATAGGCATCCGTATTTTTTGGGCTGCCATAAGTAGTTACCTGATTATGGCTGAATGTAATTTGTGCAATATTACGGCTGCTAAAGATATTTGATGGGATACTACCACTGGGACTATTCATACCTATCACTGCTGGAAAAGGCCCTGCTCCAGCCGGAAGGATAACTTGTGAAGTCAGCGTAAGCAACTGTCCTCCCACTGTAACTTTAACTGTAAGTGTGCTTCCAGAATAGCTGGCGGTAATGCTGTCTGGACGAGCCGGTTTTTTACCAATCTCATAATTTTGAATCTGAGCACCTATCTCAGCACGTCGAATCCGCCAATCAGAAAAGTTTTTTATTCGTCCTCTGCCATCAGCCCATTCAAACGGGTCAGGCAAAGACTGGATGGAAGGGAGTTCGTTAATTGTAGGTAAATATGGTATTGGACAGTCCGCTCCTGTATTCTCAACATCATAGACAAGAGGCAATTCCTGACCCATCGAATCAAAAACTACAAGCGTACTCAATAATAGCGTTAATAGTAAAATTTTTATTTTCATTTAGATGTTCCTTGGTTAATATTACTATTAAATTTTATTTCATTAATATTAGTTTTTTCGTTTCCACAAAATTGTCAGCTTTAAGCTGATAAAAATAAATTCCACTAGTCAGTCCTTCACCATTAAATACAACTTCATAAATACCCGCAGACTTTTTATCGTTTACAAGTAGAGCAACTTCTCTTCCTAATAAATCGTAAACTCTCAGTGATACATGATCGGCAACAGGTAATTGATAAGTAATTTTTGTTTCAGGATTAAACGGATTAGGATAATTCTGAAATAGTGAAAAATTCGTAGGGATTGTTGAAGCAACATTTTCTTTTACAGAAGTTGCAACAGAATTTTTTCTTCCCGGTGTTCCATGCCCAATTGAAGCCTGCCAATTTTCGCCAACCGAATTGTCTTTAGCGGCATCAATTAATTCTAAAGTGGCGCCACCTCCATCAGCTTCAACAGGCCAGGGAGATTGATCATCATAGGTCAACGAGTCGATAATTTGTCCATCGCTGTCTATTAATTTCATGAATTCCCCTGAACCACTTAAACCAAAACCAGTTTCACCTATATAATTTACTACGTCAGGGAAACGGGAAGTAAAAGCACTGTCGTTTTCCGTTAAAACTAAATATTCCCCGGAATTCAAATTTGTTCCAGCAGGTAAAATAAATTTATGGTTACTATCACTATCAGAGAAATACCAATTACTAATGTCTGCAGCCTGATCACTTTTATTATATAGTTCAATCCAGTCGCCAGAATCAAAATCTTTTGTTGAGTTATAATTAATTTCATTTATAACGATTTCCTTTGTTGAGGAGCTATCAATTGAAAATGATGCTTGTAAATTTGTTGAACCGGTTACCGAAAGTGTTATCGATTCATCATTTGATGATACTGCTCCACTCCATTTGTCAAACTTATAACCTTTATCAGAAATAGCTTTTACCATAACGGAATTATCCCGAAAATATTTTCCACTCCAAGGCGAATCATTTTTTTCAATATACAGAGAATTTAATTTTACTTTGCCACCTTCGGTGGAATTAATTGTAATAATGCCATCGGCTCCACATTTAAAATAATTGCGGACATGATCGCGTAAATATGCCGGCCGCTCCTGTGCAAAGGTTATCATTTTATCAACACTTTCACCAGAAATTCTCCATCGAGATCTGTGTCTTGTAATTTCACTGGAGATATGATCTGCCAACGTATTTATAACATTGACGACTCGATCACTTTTACAATTTGTATTCAGCAAATCTGCAATTTGGTTGATGAATCGATTTTTAAAAGTTGGATTTTCTATTAATTTCCTCTGAAGCAATGTAGCCCAAGGCGGATTAGAATAACGAGTTTCTACCGGAGAAAACATGAATGATATGTGATCTTCCGAAGCATTATGAGCATAAAGACTGAAGCCAAAATCCAGGCCGAAAAGAATCCAGCGCCATTTACCCGATGTACTTCGTTCCCGCCAAAACTTAATATTGGTTCCGGGCCAATCCAAATTATCATAATAAGCCTGTGCTGCAAAATAGAGGATGCATTCATTAAGGTCGATCACCGAATCGATATACTTGAATGCGGCATCCGTGGTCATATCATTTGTGGTGATATAATCGATTAACTGCTGGTAACTCAGAGAATCCCCTTGAATGACTTCCAAATTGTTTTCTAAAAGATCGATATTGTCAGAATCTACTCCATGTCTATTAGCAATGTAGTGCTCGTTAATTTTTTCGCGGATATTATAAATGCCCCAATATTCACCATTGATAAAAGAAGTCGCGGGACGGTACTCCTGATAATCGATATCCAGATCTTTCACAAGTGTCTGCATTACAGCATCACGAATATGAGTATATTGAAAATCATTTCCTGAATTCCTAAGAACAAATGCCTTAAACTTTGTAATATCAAAATCCGGGAAAAGTGGATATTCTATACCTGAAACTCCGTAATCATTTTTAAACTTTATTGCAAGAGATTTCTGCGGAGCCGTTGCACTCTGACCACCGTATATCTCGACCCCACAATTTTCTGAGAATCCCAAGCTTTTATTGTCTTCAAAAAATTCTATATGAGCCGGACGTTCCCAATCCATAGTATAATTAGGATAAATTCCAGAATCGGCGTCAAAAAAATTATAAGGATCAACTATTAAAGAAATTACTGGAAGGTCTGTATTCTCATTTATAAAGTAGGTTTTATTAGCTACCGGTGAAGGCAGATAATTTGTTTTTATACTTAAAGCTTTTAGAACTGTAGTTTTATTAATACTTATTGATGCGGAATATTTTGATGAGTTTGTATCAGGCTCGCTTCCATCCAATGTATAATAAATATCGCTTGTGCCCGCAGAAAGATCGACTGAAATAGCTGATGCATAAAATCCCTCAGGCAAAGACACCGAAACGGAATCAGAAAAATCTTTAATTTCTTCCCCGGTATTTTTTGAACCCGGAGTTGGTGATTGAAAAATCCATGGAAGAGAACCGTCACTTTTTCTTGCATAAGAAACATCGGTTAAGGATGCAGGTATATCAACTTTATCTATGATTGAGCCGCTTGAATCACTGAGTAATATTTCTTCACCGGAAGCACTTATCTTAAAGTTTGTATGCCAATAAACATTCAATGTATCTTTATCTGACGCAAATACTATGAGATATTTTCCAGGATCAATAGAGACTTCTCCAAATTTCCATTTTTTTATATTTAGCGAATCATCACTAAGATAATATCCATCAAGGTTTTCCTGAACTGCACCATTGTTATATAATTCAATCCAATCAGATGCATCACCATCTTCATCATCAATTGTCGAACTATTTGAAGACATTACTTCATTAATTACTACCCCCTGAGAAAAAATGAAGGGTGAGGTAGAGAGTAACATTAGGATTAAGAATTTATTCATAATTTTGTTCCGATTACAGTTCCATTATTACTTAAGCTATTATAACTATCAGGATTCTAAAAACATATTTGATAATTTTTATTATTAGGGAAATATTATCTTATCCAATTATTTTATTTCTCAAAATATTTTTCCGCAAATTTTATAAACGTCGGCCAGTTATTAATTGTAGTGTGCCCGCCATGATGCTGTCGAAAAGCGATATCTCCATCAATGAGCGCAGTTCCAATCGGCGGCATTACTGTTGTGCCTAAATCTTTTTTGCCAAGCAGCCTATAAACAGGTCCCGCCGCAACTGCGGCCATAAATTGTCCTCTGTCATCAACCCAATTTCCTTCAACTTCCGGTGAACCGCAGCTAATAAATACTGGACAGGGTGCACACATTGCGATTAATTCATGGGCATCAACCGGTAAATCATTTGGGGAAAGCGGACCCGCATACTTTATGAAATTTCCATCAAACCAGTGGTATTCACTGGTTGAAGCAAGATTTTCAACCTGCTCTCCAAAATTCCGCCGAAGCAATTTTGCTCCACCTGCACCGGAAGAACCAATAAATCCAATTGCAAATCTCTGATCATAAGCCATTGTTACTAAAGCTGCTTTTCCATACCTGGAAAGCCCTTCAATAACTACTTTATTTCCATCAACAGATTTATCGGTTTCTAAATAGTCTAATGCCCTGCTCGCGCCCCATGCCCATGCACGAAGAGTACCCCAATCATCCAATTTACGCGGCTGACCTTTATTAACCAGTCCGATAATTCCTTCGGTTAAACCTTCACCATTATCTTTCTGAAAACTCGTGGGGATAAGAATAGCATAACCCCAGCCTTTAGATAAAACCATCGGCTTCCAGGTTGACATTGAATCAATAATTTTTTTCATCTGATCTGTTATCTTGAAGTTTGCTGGAAATTTAAAACCGAATTCCATCATAACTGGGACAGGATTCTTAATATTTGCCGGAATAGTTAATGTCAAATCTATATCAACAGATATTAGAGGATAAGATGAATTATCAACATGGCCTAAAAGCTTTTTTATAATTACAGGTATATTTTTAATAGTATCTTTGATAGTATTTATAATTTCCCAATTAACGTTTGGAACATTTTCGGGGACTATACCATAAACTTCTCTATCAAAATATTCTTTGATTTCAGGACGGCGCTGTTTCCACCACATCTCTGGAGATGTAACTTTTTGACCATTGTTTAAAACCAAGGGATCAGGAAGATCAGGAT
>CAZRMA010000291.1:0-5385 GCA_964600655.1 uncultured Ignavibacteriaceae bacterium | reverse complement strand
ATTAAAAAAAAATTCAGGTTTTAATGGAAGGAAAAAAAAGATTAAATGTAAAAACCTACAGTGTATTTAACACTTGGAGGTTTTATATTTATTACGCTTAGTATTATGAAAAATTCATTTCAATAATACCATCTTCTTCGTCTCTAAAAAATCACCGGCTTGGAGTTTATGAAAATGAATTCCGCTCGCAAATTGACTTTCATTGAAAGTTACTTCATAATTCCCAGGTCGTTGCTGTTAATTTACTTTTGTTGCAACTTCATTTCCCAAGATATCATAAATATTAAATTGTACAAACACATCGCAATGCATCTCTACACAAGAACAAATACTCTGTACATTCCAACATCTTAAACTAACAAGGCTTTTCCGTTATAGTTTCAATCCATGAATTTATTGGCAGAGGTATTTTCGGTAATACTTTATTCCCCAATTTATATACGCTTCAATAAATTCATCCTCATCTCTGTAGCTGCACTTAATTTTAGTTGTTGGTCTAAGATCATGTAGTTCAAATTTTTCATTATACTTTTCATAAGTCTACTTAATATTATAAAATTGTTTGGCAATTCAGTTAAAGAAAATAGTTTCAAAAAACAGATGCATTTACATCAAGGTTGGTGGAAAAAATTTGTATTAGGTGAGGATGAAGGGAAATATCCTAATAGAGATGAGTAAAAGATTTCAAGTACAATATTAAATGGTGAAGTGAATAATAAATATTTCATCCCATATTCAGTTGTGGAAGTAGCCGAAAAAGTTTTAAGTGAAAGAAGGGCAAACGAAATTGGGATTAGAAATGAAGACAGATTGCATAATAATTTGCTCTCGAGTCAGCTGTTATGTTTTAACTTTTTTGTGCCATTTTATGAAGATAAAAATTTAGCATTAACATTTCTCAAAAAATTTTACTCCAATCATATATCAGTAAATGATGTATTTTCTGAACATGCCAGAATGTAAATGTTAACTCACATTAAATTTTTTCATTCTATTATACAAGCGAAATCAGTAGTAATTATTAGTATTACGGATTCACTTTTTTTGAATTCTTCCAGATATCATACCATTCATACCATGAATTGGTAAATGGTACTGCAGTCATTACGCCGCCAAAACCAATATATCTATATGTAAGCATACTAATATTTGTTGTGTTTACTTCATTCAAATTTTGCTGATTAATTGAGATTCCAAACTTGTCGGCAAGCTCCCCGGTGTAGCTGTAAAAATTTTTTATAAATTTTTGGTAAAGTAAATCTTCCTTGATTGAGCTTTTTACTTCATCAAAAGTTTTGGCAGTTGGTGAAGCAGATTCTTTTTTCCCTATTAACTTAAATATTGAATATCCTTCCGGCAATTTCAATGGGCCGTAAACATCACCGACTTTCATTTTGGCAGCTTGTTCTCCGATTGCACCATGTGCAGTAACGGGAAAGAAACCAAATTCACCGCCTGTTTCTTTTGTGCTTTCTCTTATGGAATATTTTTTAGCAAGCTCTTTAAAATCCTTACCTTCTTTAACTTCATTTAATATTAATTGAATTATATCCAGGTTATCACTTAAGATTTCAATAATATTTACTTCAGTAACCGGAGAGTTTGAATTATAAATTCTATTATATTCCTGGCGAACTTCATCTTCAGTCACTACTTCCGATTTGAAGTGCTCATTTCTTAAAATACTGGCGAGATAATTTTCACGCCACATTTTCAGTTCGTTTTTAATTTCTTGTGACTTTTGATATGCCCTACGATAACCTTCTTGAGTAATTAATTGATTTTGCGTATATCTTTTTATTACAGCATCTAATTTTGAAGCGACTAAATTTCTTTCCGGACGCGGAACTTCAAAACCATCCATTGTCAAATCGTATAGAAATTCTTTCAACCGGATATTATTTTTCTTAATAGGGATGAAAATCATATTTAAAGTATCTTTTGGCATTTCGTTTACCAGTTTCAAAATATCGTATTCAACCAAAGAAAAGGTTTCTACTTTTGAAGTATCATTTATATATTTTTCTCTTTTCTGTAGTGCATTTGTAAATTTATCAACTAGCACCCAAAATAATTTCTCATTAAAATTTACTTTTACTCCGTTTAATAATTTATTTAAATATGCAGTCCCGATTTTTTTCGCTCTTCGCTCACGAATTATATCTTTAATTTCCTTTTCTGAAAATTTATTATTTTGACTTCCGGAATCAGCCAAAGACTTTTTTGTTAATTGAAAAATAAACCATCCAAAATCATTATTTAATGGTCTTGTAAATTCTCCAACTTTTAGCTTGTAAACTGAATCCTCGATTGTACCATCATTTAAGTCTCCAAAAGTAATCTTTGCATGAGAGCCTTGTAATTTATCTTGCTGGTTAAGTGAAGTTATTGAATCAAAAGGGATGCTGTCCACAAGCAATGAGTAAACATTAAAAATTTCTATGGAATCAATTGAGCTCAAAATATTTACGTCTAAATTTGTCCTGCTTTTTCTCTCAGCAAGTGATATAGCCTTGTCAGTAATTTTTATTTTACTGTCAACTTCTTTTTTATATAGTGCGTCCTTCACCAATAATTTCTCGATATTTTTAATGAAGTATTTTAAATACTCAAGTGTATCCAACCCTTCACTTTTTGCTTCTTCAGCCCAAAGCTTTTCTGCTATTAACGAATGAAGAAATTCTTTTTTGAGCGAATCAGTGCTATAATAATCTTTACTGATGCGCGGCATTAATTCATATCTCATCTTAAATTCTTTAGCGCTTATTTCTTCATTACCAACTTTTGCTACAGGCTTCATCTTTGCCTGACTAAAAATTATTTTAGTGAAAATGACAATTAGAAGGGAAGAGAATAAAAGTATTTTTTTCATGCGAGATCTCGATACGAAAGCGATAATTAATTATGTCAATTTATTGATTTAAATTATAGTACAATTTTGTCTTTCAACTTTATATCCCTTGAAGAACTGCCAATCATTATTTCAAACTCACCTGGTTCAAGAGTCCATTTTTCTGTTTCAGAATCAAAGAACATGAATGCATTTTTGTATAAAGTAATTTTCACATTTTTGGTTTCAGCCGGTTCTAAGTTTACTTTTGTGAAACCTTTTAATTCTTTAACCGGCCTCTCGACCGATGATTCAACATCACGAACATAAAGCTGTGCAATTTCTGATCCCACAACTTTACCTGTATTCTTCAAATCAAACGATGCAATAACTTCATCTCCATTGTTCTCAAGTTTGAAATTATTATATTCAAAATTAGTGTAAGATAAACCACATCCGAAAGGGAATAATGGTTCAATATTATTTTTATCAAAATGGCGGTAGCCAACAAATATTCCATCGCCATATTTGGATACACTGTCTTGCTTCATATAATACGGATAAGCTGAACAATCCTCCCATTTTTTAGGAAAGGTGACGGGCAATTTCCCGGAGGGATTATACTTGCCTGTTAAAACTTCAGCAATTGCATTACCAATTTCATCGCCATTAAACCAGGCTTCCACTACTCCTTTTACATTACCAATCCAGTTATTCATTAAAACAGGAGAACCGGATATAATTACTACAATTGTGTTTGGGTTAATTTTGCTGACTTCCTTGATTAGTTTGTCCTGTTCACCGGGAAGAAACAAATCTTTTCTATCAAATCCTTCCGATTCAAAATTGCTTGATGTGCCGGCAAAAATAATTGTAGCATCTGAATTTTTAGCTGCATAGACTGCTTTTGTAATTTGATTTTCGCCGGGTAAATTCCATCCAAATTTCGCTACAGCACCACCCCCATTTTCATAATATTCCATAACCATTTTATATGGTCTACCATTTTCAAGATTAATTTTACATGAAGAAGTAGTAGTTGCATGATCTACCCAATCATTAATTAAAAGTTTATCATTCAAATAGAGCTTTACGCCGTCGTCAGTCGTCGCTAAAAGTTCATATTCTCCGCTAACAGGCGGTTTTAAATAGGTAGTCCATCGAACTGAAAAATTATTTTTTGAGAAGTCATTAAATGGAGAGCCATTTCCCCATTCAAAATTAATTTGTTTATCGTCAACAACTTTTATTGGGTTACCTGAAAGATTTTTATTATCAAAATATTCAGCTTTAATTCCATTTTCTTTTAAGCCCTTGTCTTTAAAGAATAATTTATCCTCAAGCGGTTTTGTATCCCCATTTATAATAACTCCCTTGGCGAAAATAATTTGCACTTTATCACCGAGAGCATCTTCTAGACCTTTTAAAGGTGAAACTGAATAAACCGGATTAACCATAGAACTTCCGCCGCCTCCGGTTCTTGCAATACCTGAGTTGGGTCCAATTACGGCTAAAGTTTTAATCTTGTTTAAATTGAGAGGTAGAACATTTCCTTCATTCTTAAGAAGAACAATGGCTTCTTTTGCTGCATCAAGTGCCAATTTCTGATGAGCTTTAGAATTAACTTGCGTGCTATCATAAACTCTATTTGAATCGAACAATCCAAGCTTAAACATTACCTTAAGGATTCTTCTTATTTTTTCATCAAGTTTTGTTTCTGTTATGGTTCCTTCATCCAACGCTTCTTTAAGATTTTCATAATTCATATATTTACCGGTTGGCATTTCAAGATCAACTCCGTCATTAAATGTTGGAATTGCACTGTGAACTGCTCCCCAATCAGACATTACCAACCCCTGAAATCCCCATTCATTTCTAAGCTTATCAATAAGCAAGCTTGATTTTTCACTGCAGTATTTTCCATTCAATTTATTATATGCTGACATCACAGCAAGCACATCAGCTTCTTCAACTGCTGCTTTAAATGCAGGAAGATAAATTTCTTTTAAAGTTCTTTGATCAACTTGCGCATCAACAAACATTCGTTCATGTTCTTGATTGTTTACTGCAAAATGTTTTACTGTTGCCGCAACACCTGCTTTCTGAACGCCTTTAATATAATTAACAGTCAAACGTGAAGTTAGATAAGGGTCTTCACCGTAACTTTCAAAATTTCTGCCGCCCATTGGAAGTCTTGCAATATTAACGCATGGCCCAAGAATGACATCTCTTCTTTGACCTCTTGTTTCTTGGCCTATCGCTTCACCATATTTTTCAATCAATGTTGTATCCCATGTAGAAGCTATTGCAATACCAGATGGGAATGCAGTGGTTTGTCCCCACCTAACTCCGATAGGTCCGTCTGTAATTTTGAGAGCAGGAATTCCTAATCTATTTATTGGTATAGTAGCAAATTCATCTCCACCAATCATAGTCATTTTTTCCTGAAGTGTCATTTGGTTAATCAGGTTTTCAATCTTGTCATTAATTTTTTGTTGTGAGTCATTTTTCATCGAAGAATCTTTTGGCATATATACTCCTATAAATAAGAGCAA
>CAZRMA010000290.1:0-5431 GCA_964600655.1 uncultured Ignavibacteriaceae bacterium | reverse complement strand
AGGATTTGTGGTTTGCAAATACTGCTGCTTATGGCAAGAATAACAATCTGTACTCAATCCTTTAAAATTAGATCCTTGTGTGTGGCAGTTAAAACAATTAGCAATATTGTGCCCGCCAACCAGCGGAAAGAAACTATGATCAAAATTAGTATTGCCCCAGGTAAAGCTTGTCATGCTATGGCAGTCTTCACAGTTAGTTGAAAAATTTGCTTGAACATGATTTGGTGCTGTTGTTGCATAATATTGTTTTGCATGACAGCTAAAACACGAAACACTTTGAGGCGGAAACAATAAATTTTCATAACCTGAATGGCAGTTTCTGCAGTCAACATTTAAATGAACTCCAACAAGCGGGAAACGGCTGTTTTGGTGAATCTGAATAATATTAGATACTATCCATGTTTCTGTAATATGACATTTTTCACATTCAGGGCCAAGAGTATTTTGGTGAACATCTTTATGACATGAAATACATTCAGATTTTACTTCAGAAAAAACTAAACTTTTATGACATGATTGGCATTCAACCGAAGCATGCTGCCCGGTTAATTTAAAAGATGTTTCTTTGTTATGATCAAATTTGATGTGCTTAGGAATAGTCTTCCAGTTTGTTGATTCATGGCAGTTGGCGCAATCAATTTTTAAATCTTTCCCATGCGGAGATTGCGGAAAAATAAAGATAGTTCCTACTACCAAAAATATTATGAATGACAGGAAGCGCATTTAAAATCTCTTAATTTATATTTGATGAATTCATTTCCATTTTCAATTACTTTTTTATGGCATGAAAAGCACAATAATTTTTCATGCGCACCTTTTAATGAGAATGCTGTTTTTTCATGATCAAACTTCACCGGTTTCCAGCTATCAAATCCATGACAGTTTTCACATACCGGATTAATTCCATCTTGTTCGGAATTAAATTGTCCAAAGTGAATATCTTTATGGCATGTTTCACAATTAGATTTCAAAGAAACAAACTTGAACTGAATTTTATCTATCACAGTTTTAAACTCATGGCAATCTTTACATTTAACCGTTTGATGTTTTCCTTCAAGCTTAAAATTTGTAAGGTCATGATTGAATGAAATCTTTTTCCAGCCTTCTGTTGAATGACATGAAGTGCAATCATTATTCTTCATAAACTTTTCTCTTATTTCAAAGCCATGAACATTTTTGTGACAATCAATGCAATTCAATCCAATATTTTTAAAATGCCATTGTTTAATATCATCTTTATAATGACACGACTGGCATGGAACTGCTAAATGAGCTCCGGTTAATTCAAATTTTAATTTATTATGATCTATCATCGTAAAACTTGTAATTTTGAAACTTTCCACTGAATGACAATCCTTACAATCTCTTAATATCTTATTTGCAGTAAACTCACCGAAGTGTGCGTCCTTATGGCAATTAGTACATTTCGCAAATTTTGGTTTTGAAAGTAAATTGCTTCCATGACAATCCGAACATTTAACATTAGCATGAGCACCTTTAAGCGGAAATTTTGTTTTATCATGATTAAAAGAAGAATTCTTGTTTAATACTTTAAAAGAGTTCTCGTTATGACACTTTGAACAATTTTCTCCAAACTTGCCTTCATGTACATCTTTGTGGCAAGGTGTACAGTTGGTAAATTCGAGTCCAACAAATTTCTGAAAATCCTTTCCATTCCTTTTTTCTTTTGTATGACACTTAATACAATCAACATTTTTGTGAGCACCCGTTAATTGAAACTTTGCACTTTCATGATTAAAATTAACTGCCGGCTTAAAGGAATCGTTACCATGACATGACTGGCATTTATCGCCTAAGGTTTTCTGATGCACGTCTTCATGACATGATACACAAGTTGTTTCTAATCCTAAATAAGTCCCTTTCCTTTTTTTATTTGAATCATATTTAATAAATTTATCTTGGTGACACTCTTCACATTTAAGTTTAGCATGTTTTCCTTTTAACTCGAATTTTGCTTTTGTATGATCAAATCCTTTTGGCTGAAAGTTTATTATTCTGAAATCTCTTCCATTATGTTCGCTGTGACAGTTTTTACATTCTTTTTTCTGAACTTCTTCACTTGAATGATAACCTCTACGTTGATCAATTAAAGTTTTAATTTCAGTATGACAATCAAGGCATTTAGAATCTTGAACCTTTTCTCCTAATACATGGCATTTTGTGCAATTGCTCATACCTTCAAGTTTTGCATGAGCATTTGTAAGATCGCCTGGAGAAATCTGGGCTAATAGATTAGCCGAATGCAAAAGCAAAAAAAACAAGATAGACTTAAAACAAAAATACTTGCTCAACTAATCTTCCCTGAAATCTAACATAAATGAATATTTGGTTAATGTTTTAAAACTGCTTCACCGAACTTTTTGGTTATTTTTATTCCAATCTTTTCAAGAAATTGGGTCGGTAATTCACCACCGGCAAAAATATAAACCAGATCATTTTTTAATATCACCTCAGAATTCGTATCATTTTTTGAAAGAACAACTTCGGTATCTTTTATCTCTTTGATTTTGGAATTAAAAATTACTTTTATTTTTTTTGTACTAATTGCTTCGTTTATTCGTTCTAAATTTTTTGGTTTCAGCCTGCTAAATGATTCATTGCGATAGGTTAATGCTACCTGATTATTTTCATCGGCAAGCAGTATAGCAGATTCGATTGCAGAATCACCGCCGCCTACTACAAGTATATTTAAATTATGAATAAGTTCAGGTTCAATTAACTTATAATAAACTTTTTCCTTTTCTTCACCGGGAACATTTAATTTTCTTGGAGAACCTCTTCTGCCAATGGAGAGTAAAACCGAACTTGAAGTGTAAATATCTTTGTTAGTTTTAATCGTAAAATGAAGATCGATTTTTTCTATCGATTCAACTTTTTCCTGCTCGTTGATTGTGATGTTATTTTTTCCAAGCACTTCAGACCATAATTCTAAAAGTTCTGATTTTGATGTTTCGGATAAATTAACTTTTCCGTAAAGGGGTAAATCCATAGGGGATGTCATAACAATTTTTGCACGCGGGAAATTAAATACAGTTCCCCCCAGGCTTTCCTGCTCAATAGTTAAAAATTTTAAATTATTTTTAGCAGCCGTTAATGTTGCCCCAATACCTGCCGGGCCTGCACCAACAATAATCAAATCATACTTTGCTTGTCCGTTTCTTTTAATCTTTTTATTAATAAATTCAACTGCCTGTTTCCCTTGAGCTACTGCATTTTTAATTAATCCCATTCCGCCTAATTCTCCGGCAATAAATAATCCCGGAATATTAGTTTCAAATTCAGGACTAACATGAGGCAGTTCAACTCCTCTTTTTTCAGTACCAATCACTAAGGTAATTGCTTCAACCGGACAGGCATGAAAGCATGCGCCATGTCCAACGCAACGCGATGCATTGATCGTCTTTGCATACCCACTAACAATTCCCAGGATATCTTTTTCAGGACAAGCGGCAACACATGCGCCGCTGCCAATACATTTTTCAGGGTCAATCACAGGATGTAAAGTAACCGGCTCATGAAATCCCAGTTCAATTGCTCTCTCTATTTTTTGTGATACTACTTTTGAGTTTTTATGTTTTTTCCATAAGTAGTAAAAAAGTATAGAGCCGAAAACAATTAGCAATATACCGTAAGTGATAATATTTTCTAAAATTACTTCCACTTTTTTGTATAATTATTTTATTGCTAAGGCATTATTAATTATTGCCAAATAGCAATAATGAAGCCATTATTAAATTTACTTATTTGATTATTTTTTTACGTGTCTTAACACGTAATTAGTAAAAATGGTAAGATTAAACGAAAATAATTCGCTCCAATATTAATTGTTTGGAAATTATTTACAGTTCTTTTAACGAGGATTTAGCTCGACTTGCTGCATCTGAATTGGGAAATTCACTGATGAGTTTTTCCCAAATCGTTTTACATTTTTTCTTATCACCTTTGGCAAAGGCAATTGCTCCCAAGTTATACATTGCTTGATTGTCTTGAGGATTTAAATCAAGAATTTTTTTTGTGAGGTCTTCTGCTTTATCAAAATTTTTCTGATCGTAATAAATAAATGTTAAAGCAAAGTAAATATCTTTTCTAGTTGGATCTATTTTTAATATTTTATTATAGTATTTAATTGCATCTTGTCCCCTATGCCCTGCTGTTATTAGATCTGCATACTCCCTTAACTTTAAAGTATCATTTGGATGATCTTTAATATCTTTCTCAAGCATTTCCACTTGATGCTTATAATTGGCGCTTACATTATCTTTATTTGGAGTTTCAGTGCCGGGAGGCTGCATACCTTGATGAATATTATCATTAGGTACTTGCCCATTTTCGGAAGTTTTAGCTGTTGTAGTTTCAGTAGTCGCATCATTTTGTTGAGAAACAATAACTAAAAAAACAATCGCAATTAAAGCGAGCGGCAAATAAATAAATACAGGTTTAATTTTCATTTAGTGATATCTTTAAAAAATCCACTTATACCCAAATGTAATTGTAACTATAATATGAACGAACATAATAATAAACATTGTAATTGCAAATGGTAAATGCACTATATGCCAATACTTGAAAAATTTTTGCATTACTCTTAGCTGCCCGATTTTTCTGCTTAAAATTAATTTAGATTTGGATATTTTTATTATCTCCTTCATTTGGGACTTAGAGTAACCTAATATTTTCATATTGTTTTTCAACACATTTAAAACTGACCGCATGGCAAAAGTATCTTTTAAAACAATAATAAAGCTTTGGGCCAAGGTTACATTTTTATATTTATGAAATGATTGCAATTCAGTTATCTTCGAAAGAACATTGTCTCCAACTTTATAATCCAGTCTTAGTTTGTTGGTCAAATCTTCGCTCATGGTATCAAGTTCCTTTATGCTCAAAACTTTACCCTGGATTGTGTGAGGTATCTGAACATAAAGAAATCTTCCGACAACTCCACTAAGCACTACAGCCACCATACTCCAAAAGCTCACGGCAACAATTCCGCCAAATTTAAAAGCAGTATGATAAAGAACTAAAATCGGCCCTACAGTACAAAGAAAAATATGAAATTCAAGCCAGTGCTTTAAAAAGCCGAAATTCATAAACTTCGTTCTCTTCCTAATCATATAAAGCGCCACGCCAAAAATCATCATCAGCGAACCAATTATTCCAAAGCCATGGCCCCACAACCCGCTGGGCTTTAATGCAGCATGCTGTGCTAGAAATACCCTTTCTCCTATAGGTGTACTGTAGTATTGATACCCATTAATACCAAACAATAAAGTAGCACCAATACCTACTACAAAAAATAATATAATATAAATACGATGAAGGGATTTATTCATTAGTTACAATTAATAAATATTAGGTTCAACTAAATTATATTTATCATTAATTCAATGAACCGAATTTTTTAGATTAT
>CAZRMA010000289.1:0-5436 GCA_964600655.1 uncultured Ignavibacteriaceae bacterium | reverse complement strand
AAGAAGATATGAAAACCATGCTGCCAATAAAAAAGACGAAGTTATAACCATTGGAAAACTTGAAATTAATTTTTCAACCTATAACGCCCAGGAAGATGATAAACCGGTTTTAATGTCACATAAAGAATTTGAAATACTGCATTATTTGTGGGAGCATAAAAACGATACTGTAAGCCGTGATGGACTTTTACAGGACGTTTGGGGCTATGATGAGTTTCCTACAACGCGAACCATTGACAATTTTATATTGAAGCTTCGACAAAAAATTGAAAAAGATCCTACCCATCCGCATATAATACTTACAGTTCACGGAATTGGTTATAAGTTGGTTTATTAGACACTTTTGCACTTTTCATAATGACAATTTTTTACAATTGCTTACTTGTAAATGACCAATACTTGTCCAATATTCCATAAGTTTTACTCAGTAAAAAAAATAATTCTTGGAAATATGAAACCAAACTTAAAAATATTATCAGTAATGCTAATTCTTATCTATCTGTTTTCAATTAATAGTTTTGCAGATGATAAAGTTAAAATAATAAACCTTGAAGGGAAATGGAGATTCTCAATTGGAGATAGCCCGGAATGGGCCAAGCCAGGTTACAACGACAGCCAATGGGAAAAAATTTGGGTGCCATCCTCCTGGGAGAACGAAGGCTTTAACGGATACAATGGTTATGCCTGGTACAGGTTGAGATTTAATCTTCCTCGTGAATATGATGGCAGAACATTATATCTATCTTTAGGGAGAATTGATGATGTGGATGAAACTTATATAAATGGAAAACTAATTGGCCGATCTGGGTCTTTCCCCCCAGATTATCAATCTACTTATTATGCTTGGAGAAATTATCCCATCCCTTCAGAAATATTAAACAGAAATGGTGATAATGTAATAGCAATTAGAGTATATGATTCGGAACTTGAAGGAGGTATTGTTGAGGGGGATATTGGAATATTCGTGGTAAGAAATTCTCTAGTACCTGATTTGAGCCTTGAAGGTGAATGGAAATTCAAAACAAAAGACAATTCTGAATACAAAAACACTGATTTTAACGATACAGATTGGGATAATATTATTGTTCCCGGCTACTGGGAATCGCAGGGCTACAAAGATTATGACGGCGTTGCCTGGTACAGAAAAGAATTTAATGTTCCTCGAAAATTAGTTGGACAAAAGCTCGTAATGCTCTTGGGAAAAATTGATGATTATGATGAAGTTTATTTAAATGGAAAACTGATCGGCTCAACCGGTAATATGAAAAAAATTAGTTCCAACTTTGATCACGGGAATGAGTATTCGCAATTTCGAGGCTATTATCTTCAAGATGATCAGCTATTGCATGAAGGTGAAAATGTTGTCGCAGTTAGAGTTTATGACGGCTACAACGTCGGGGGAATTTATGAAGGGCCTGTCGGACTAATTACCCAAAAAGAATATATCCAATATTGGAAGAACCATAAAAATAAAAATAAAAAAAATATTTGGGATTATTTCTTTGGTAATTAATATTTCAATTATTTTAAAAAATATGGTTAATAATAAGTGAAAATATATTTTGTTGAGACGCTCCGCTGGAGCGTTTTTTGTTTTAAAGTTTCATTCAAAGATTTAAATTTTATTTTACAGTATTTTTAGCAGTACCTAATGTTAGTAATCAATAAATATTTAAAATTATTTTTACTCACTCCATTCATCATTTCATATTACCATTCGTATACCGGCCGTGACAAACAGTGACATTCATTTACTTTAGGGTGACAACGCTGACAACTTCCTTCCTTAGTTTTGAATTAGAAATTGAAACTGAGTCATAAACAAAAAAGTAGGAGGTCGTCATGAAAACAGCATTATTTACAAAAGAAAAAATATCAGTTCATTTATTGATGGTTTTATTCCTTTTACTTATTGCCCCTTCAATCTTTGCACAAAATGCAGTGCCATCTGATTTTAATCAAAAATGTATAGCGAACTTAAATGTAGGTATTCAATCTGAAAATAAAGGATTGAGAACTAGCAGCGTATATTTATCTGGTTTTTATTCCTTAAAGGAATGTGTTCCTACTCTTGTTGAACAATTGTCAAAGGAAAAAAATCCCAACGTCAAAATATTAATAGCTTTAGCATTGTATAAAATCGGAGATGAAAAAGGAATAGCAGCAGTTAAAAATTTAGCAATGAATGATAATAATCCTGAAGTAAAGAGAATGGGGAAGGCGATTTTAGCTGAATTTTCAAAAGAAAGAAATTTAACAACCAAATAAATTTTAGGGGAAACATAACAACCACATATCACGCCGGTATTCTTTAGAAAATGAAAGAATACCGGTTTTTTATTTTAAATTAAATCATTCCAATTTTGTAAAATGTTAAACTTTTATCTCCTATCCGAACAAATTAGTTATAATTTCGTAAGCCCCAACATAAGTTCCAATTGCACTGCCTAAGCCTGATAAAATGAATACAAGTATTATTCTAAGAAGTTTATTCTGCCACCATCTTTTAAAAATGCGAACATCGTCAGTAACATTTTGTATTTCCTTTACAACAGGCGGAACAAAGTATGCCTGAATAAAAGCAGCTACATAGCCAGCCCCGATAAGGGGCGTCAAACTTGTAATTGGAGCAGCAATAAAAGAAGCAATTATTGTCCATGGATGTGCTAACGCAATCATAGAACCAATAGCACATGGGATTCCATTAGCTAAAATCCAATATAAAATATTATACTTTGCTGCCATGAAGCCCTGACTTAATCCAATATAAAAAACTGATCCAACAATAATAGCAGGAATTCCCCAGCCAATAATTTTCCAAACAGGAGAAGCCGGAGGAACAATCTCAATATTTTTTAAATCAATGCTTGTATTTTTTTTTAGCGATTCAACAATCCCATTTACATGTCCCGCGCCTACTACAGACACAATTTTTTTACCTTTGGCCTCTTTCATCTTTTGTGTTAAATACTGGTCGCGTTCATCAATCAAAACTCTTTTCAATACGGGCATGGATTTGCCAAGTTCTCCCATCATTTCCGAAAGCACGTCTTTTTGCTTAAGCTCCTCCAGCTTTTCTTCAGACATTTCCTGAGACTCAAAAATTCCAGCGAACCCAGATGTAACTAATTTCACTTTCTGCCAAAACGTCATTGAATTCCAGGCCCTGCGTAAAGTGATTCTTATTTCTCTATCACAAAGTTCAATCGGTAATCCAAGTTCTTTTGCTGTGCTTGTTGCCTCCAGTAATTCAATACCGGGTGTTACACCTAATTTTTCTCCTAATTTTTTTTGATAGCTTGAAAGAAGAATATTTATAATTAAGGTAGTTAATTGTTTTTCACGAATTAATGTTTTTAAATCTAATGACTCCCATCGCTTTCTTTCAGAAAGTGCCTTGAACCTCTGTGAATCAAGCTCAACACAAACACAATCCGGTTTTTCTTTTTCGATTACTTCCCTAACAAGGTTAGCAGATTTTTTAGAGATGTGTGCTGTTCCGATTACAATAAATTCGCGCCCATCATTTTTTATAATAGAAACATCATCAGAATAAGGGTTATTAATTTCAGTCATATACTTTTTTTATTATTAATATTTTGTAAATATAGGAATTTTAATTTAGTATTTAATTAAACTGTATAATATTTCAATTCAAATAATTTTTAAGTCCATTTATATTGCATTCAAATATTGACTATTAGAAATTTACTTTTTATTTTGAATTGTATTTACCTTCTTAAAATAAACTAAGCTTTTAAAGTTCTATAATCCTAATTTATTTTATGTTAATGAGAGTTGGTGTTTCTTTATTATTTCTATTTTTAATTGCCGCATGCTGTAACACAAAAAATGTATCTGAAAAATTTAACACCCAACACCCTACCTATAAAGAAATTGCAAAATCTAAATACGAAAATTATAAAGTGAAATTTAACACTGATTCAACTTACGCAGTAGTATATTCATTCTCTAAAAAAGTCACTAATCAACTAAATCCCGCACTAAGATTTTTTATATATAATAACAAAGATGAAAAAGTAATCTTCGAAGATAATTTAACGAATGGAAATGTAGAATGGATAAATAATCATCAATTAAAAGTTACAACTGAACCTGAAATAATATCAGGTATTGATGAGAAAAATAAAGAGATGTTCGGATACATCTACGACACAACTACCAAAAGAAAACTTTCTAAGTTAGACATTAATAAATAATAAATTTAATTCATATATAAACAAATCAAGGAGCTATCATGCGGAATCGTTTACTTTTTTTAACAGCGTTTTTTGCGCTGGCAGGGGCACTAGTATATTTTGTTTTTTCTTGGAATAGTGGTTCGTCTACTAATCTAGTTAAAAAAGATAAAACAAGTACGCTAAATAAAGTTAATAAGGTTAAAATTCAGGAAGCAAAGTTAACAGAGGAGAATTCTTTAAAATTAGCTTCCGTCAAGAAAACGGAAAAAGTAAAGAAGAGTAAGATTAATAAATTAAAAGCAGCTGAAGAACTAAAATTCATCGATGAAAAAAATATAGAAGATGAAGATTATGTCAATTCTGAAAAAGAAAAAAAGGAAGCAAAGGAATTGGTTTCTGAAAGGGAAAGAAGAATAGAAGGAGATAAAAGCGATCATCCTGATCTTTTTGCTCAATATGAAAGAGATATCAGAACCCGCGAAGGGAGAAATGCTCCTGACTATCCTCTGAACTATAAAATTGAACAAATCCTAAAAACAAGAAATTTGCAATCTACAAGATCATTAAATAAGCTTGATAAATCGCAGGCGTTAAACTGGATGGAAAGAGGTCCTGGTAATGTAAGCGGCAGAACAAGAGGTATTATTGTTGATCCAGATGATGCCACAAATAACACATGGTTTGTTGGTGCAGTTAGCGGCGGTGTTTGGAAAACTACAAATGCAGGTGCATCATGGACAAACTTAACTCCCGATATAACAAATTTAGCAACCAGTACTATTGCTATGGCAGCCTCAAATCACAATGTAATCTATGCAGGTACGGGTGAAGGATTTTATAACGTCGATGAGATAGACGGAACGGGAATTTGGAAATCCACTGATAAAGGTGCAAGTTGGGCACAATTAGCTAGCACAGCAAATAACAAACTAATGCAGAATATAACTAGGTTAATTATTGATCCTTCAGATGAAAATACTTTATTAGTTTCAGCAAATGGGGGATTTAATTACGTTTCATCATCCAGCCGTGCAAATTCAGGTATCTTCAGATCCACCGACGGAGGAACTTCTTGGAATATGGTCTACGATGCTGGTACTAATAGAGTACAAGACCTTATTCCAAATCCTGAAAACTTTAATACTCAATATGCAACTGTAAATAGCCAGGGAGTGGTAAAGTCCCTTGATGGCGGACTCACATGGTCTGATGCCTCTAATGGAATCGGATCTAT
>CAZRMA010000288.1:0-5440 GCA_964600655.1 uncultured Ignavibacteriaceae bacterium | reverse complement strand
CTGCGAACTCTCCACGGTCAGATTGAGTAATAAACTCACCTCCAATAAAACCTAACGGGGCTAATGCCAAAGAAGCAATAAAAAGTAACACTGAAATCGAAATTACTTTCCACTTATTGCTTAGCGCCCATTTTAATATTCCAAGATAATGATCAACCAACTTTTTGAATGTAGATTCAAACCAAAGAGCAAATCTTCCCATTAATGAATTCTTAGTTAATCTTTCCAATTTACCTAACCGTGATGCTAATGCCGGAGTAACAGTAAAGGAAACAAAAAGACTTAGTAAAGTTGAGATCACGACAACTACTGCAAATTGTCTAATTATATTTCCTATCAGACCGCCTGTTAAAGCTAAAGGAACAAACACAACTACGTCAACCATTGTTATTGACAATGCTGCAAAGCCTATTTCATTTCTTCCTTTTAATGCCGCAGATCTTTTTGCTTCACCTTTTTCGAGATGATGATGTATATTCTCAAGAACTACAATTGAATCATCTACCAATATTCCCACCACTAATGATAATGCCAGTAATGTCATTAAGTTCAAAGTAAATCCGAACATATACATTACTATAAAGGTTGAAATCATTGATGCAGGTATGGCAAGCATTACTATAAAAGAATCTCTAATGCTGTGTAAGAATAACATCATAACAATAGCAACAAGAATTACTGCTAAGAATAAATCGAACTTAACCCCGTTAGCTGCATCAAGTGTAAATTGAGACCCATCCTGCGCAATATTAAATTTAACATTTTCGGTTTTATAATCGGATTCAATTTTAGTCAGCTCTTTTCTCACTAGTTTTACTACATCAACTGCATTAGCATCGGTCTGCTTCTGAACCAAAACACCAACTGATGTTTTACCGTTAATTCTATTAATTGTTGAATAATCTTTTTGCCCATCTTCAACTTCGGCTACTTCATTGAGTTTTATATCGCTGCCGGTTTTGGATTGAGCAATTACCAAGTTTCTTAAATCATCAACTGATTTGAGCTTTCCGGCTATTCTGACCACAAGCTGATCTTTGCTATCTTCAATCTTTCCGGTTGGATAATCTAAGTTTGAAGATTTAACAGCCTGTACAACTTGGAGTATTGATAATCCGTAAGAATGAATTTTATCTGCATTTAAATTCACTTTTATTTCTCTTTCATCACCACCGACTAAAGTAATCTGTCCAACTCCAGGAATTTTTGCCAATCTTGGTTGAATTCTATCTTTAATGAATTGATAAAATTTAGTCGACTGCAAAGTGCTTGTTACGCCCATTCTTAATACCGGAATTTCATCCAAAGCAAATTTTGATAGAGTCGGTGTCTTAGCATCTGTTGGAAGTTTGGATAAAATTTCATTTACTTTTCTTTGAGCATTTTGTAAAGCGATATCTATGTTTGCAGACTGCAAGAAGTTCACCATAACAAATGATACGCCTTCAGTTGAAGTTGCATTAACCGCATCAATTTCATCAAGTGTTGAAATAGCATCTTCAATTGGTTTTGTAACTGATGTTTCGACCTCATTGGGGGAAGCACCAGGATAAACTGTTGCTATAGTGATTACCGGAGGAGTAATCTTCGGCAGCAATTCGTAGCTTAATTGTGTATAGCTATAAATACCCAGAACACTTAGCGCGGCAAATATAACTACTATAAGTGTAGGTCTTTTTATTGCAAGTTCTGTGATTGTCATTTTCTAATACCTTCTTTTTTCAAATAATAAATTCTTATTGTACTACCGTTACTTTAAAATTGTCAGCAAGATTATTTTGGCCGTTTACAACAACTTTCTCTCCCGCTTTCAATCCTTTTAATACTTCAAGATTTTTATCATATGTATTCCCAACAACAATATTCCTTAAAGAAACAGATCCATTTTCTACAACGAATACTTGAGGATCTTTCACGCTCCCTAACAAAGCATCTCGCGGGATAAATAATTTTTCGCCCTTAGAACTGGAACTGAAAGATACTGTTCCAAACATGCCAGCCTTCAATGGATGATCTTTACTGTTCGGAAGTGAAATTTCTACCGGGTAAGTATGTGCCTCATCGCCTTTATCCCCAATGGTTGAAATCTTTCCTTTAAAAGTTACACCGGGATAAACATCTGTACTCACCTCAACCGGATCACCTACTTTGAGCTGAAAAACATTTTTTTCGCCAACATTTAATTTTACTTTCAATTCAGCAATGTCTACAATATTTGCTACAGGCGTACCATTTTTAACATAATCACCCATATCAACAATCCTGGAGGTAACAACACCGGATATAGGAGCAGTGATTTTTGCATCTTCGTATCCTCTTTTTGCCACTATATATTGGGCTTCGGCTGATTGATAAGCAAGCTTAATTGATTCTCTTTGTGCATCTGTAACCGCTTTCTGCTGATACAAAGCTTCGTATCTATCATAATCTTTCTTAGCTTTTTCATAATTTACTTCGGCTGTTTTGAAAGCTGCTAATTTTAATTCGTCATCCAACTGGATTAAAGTTGAACCTTTTGTTTTATAGTCGCCAACTTTAGCATAAACACCAACTACTTTACCCTGTGCTTCGGAAACGATGGCAACATCATTATTAGCATCAATGTTACCAACAAGATCAAGATTCCTTTCTACAGCTTTATTTTCAACCGCAGCAACGCTTACCGGATAGGTTTCTATTTTTTCATTTTTACTTTTTGCCTGCAGCTTTGATCTATTGTTTAGGAGAACAGCAATTACACCGCCAACAATCACAAAGGCTATTAAAAAATATTTTAACTTTTGCATTTCATTAACCTTTCATTATTCTTTAATTTTTTTATTTACCAATTGATTTTTCTAATTGTGCAGCAGCCAATTCATAATCAACTAAAGACTGCACATAATTTGTTTTAGCTTGAAGAAGAGCAACTTCCGCATCCAGTAATTCAGAATTAAGAGTCAATCCGTTTTTATATTGCTGATCAGTAACTCTATAATTTTCTTCAGCCTGCTTTACATTATCATTTGCCACATCGATACTCTCTTTTGAACGCATCATTTCCAAATAATTCTTTGTTACTTCAAGAGTAACATTATCTTTCAAAGTTTTATATGAATCTTTTGCCTGTTCAAATTGTGCTTCGGCCTGCGTGGTTTGATCAGAAGTTGCGCCCCAATTCCACAAATTAATAGAAGCAGTTACATTTACATCCCAGGTTCCTTTAAATTTATCTTCTGTCGGAAAAATTCTTGTATTTGGGCGTGCGTAATTATAATCGCCTGTTAAATAAATTTGAGGAAACCAGCCGGATTGAGCCATTGTAATTCCCGATTCACTCGCTTTAATTTTAAATTCCATTGATTTTAATTCCGGCCTACTTTTATAAGCGCTATTCACAAGTACATCTAAATTATCCATGGTTTTTTCATCAGGATTTACAGAATCAGCAATATCAATTTTTGTTGAAAGTGGTAATCCGACTATATTATTTAAATTGATGATGGCAATTCGAACTGCATTATTTCCATCAATTTGCTTCAGCTTTGCATCTGCCAATTGAACCTGAACTTTTAACAGTTCATTCTTAGTTGCCAGACCTTGATCATAAAAGTTGTGTACATCTTTCAAGTGTGCTTTTGTCTGTTCAACATTTTCATCGATTACTTTTTTAACTTCATTTGCTTTGAATAAATTCCAATAGGCTCTTTTAATATTGTAAACAAGATCATTTTTATCTCGTTTAAAATCTTCTTTCACAGATTCTAAACTGTACTCAGCAATATCTGAATTAGCTTTTAATCTGAAGCCTGTAAATAAAGGCTGCTGTAAAGTAAGCTTAGCTCCATAAGTGTTTACTATATTTTGATTGAGTTCAAAATCACCAAACGGTGTTGAGATGGAATATGGATCAATCGGACTTAATCTTGTGTAATTTGCATTGAGAGAAAGTGTTGGAAGCCTAGCTGCATTCAATTCACCTAATCGTGCATCTGCCGAAGTGACTCTCCAATGAGCAGAATTAATCTCTTCACTATTCTCCAAGCCTATTTTTATACTTTCATCTAAAGTAAGTTTCTTAACATCCTGAGCTAAAGAAAAATTATATGTCAGAAGTAAAAAACTGACAAGATAAACCATAGTTTGAACTTTTACTTTCACTTGTATATTCTCCTTATATTTCTTTTTCAATTAATCACCTGATTTCTAAGTATTAGATTTTTGTTCTTCTTCTAATAAATGTTTTTGATATTTTTCTCTTCCTTCTTCAGTAAAAATGCCCATGAATAAAGTCGAAACAATGGTATCAAAAACTTGTTCGGCTGTTAAAGGTAATTCCGATAAAATTTCGGGAACCAAGATATTGTGGATTGCATTTATGTAAACAAGCATCACAACTTCTTCGTCCAAATCTTTTCTAACCGAACCTTTTTTAATTCCTTCTCTTATCAGCCTCGAATATTTTTCACGGATGTATTTTTTTCTTGATTCATTAATTTCCATCCAGATCTCAGGTAGATTTTTTTTCAAATCCTCAAATAGCGGCCCGCGCATATTTGGCAATTGAGTTCTAATAAAGTTCATCATTGAAGATATCTTCTCAACAAAGTCCAGGTTTCCATTAGCCCATAATTTTTCGAGGTAATTATCAATGTCACATTTCTTATTTTCTATTATTTCTCTAATGATCTGCTCTTTGCCTTCAAAAAATTTATAGAGTGTCTTTTTACTCATTCCCATGCTATCAGCAATTTCCTGCATGGTCACTTTATGAAAGCCGAATTTGGTAAACAATTCATAAGTTTTATTTAAAATTCTGTCTTTTATTTCTGCGTCTGTGTGCATTTTTTTCTCTTCCTCTACTTAAGAAACCTATTATGTATTATTAGTTTCCAGTTAAATGTAAGAAAATCGCTTATTTTCATCATTATTTAACATTTTATTAAGTGGAAACCAATAGTGTTTATTTGGTTTCCAAAAATAAGGTAAATAATTTCACTTGTCAATAGAAATTTTACAGTAATTTTTTATGATGTGATGAGTAGAACTTTAAGGTGATAAACGGTTCGAAATAAAGAAGAAAATTTAGGAATCTGAATTCATAGCTTTCTCATAATGTTCTTTAAATTTTTTGATAGCTTCGAAAATAGAATTAGCGATTGATTGCTGGCCTTTAGCACTTTTCAAATAGTTTGCATCTTTTCTATTTGAAAGAAATCCAGATTCGATTAAGACACTCGGCATTGAAGCCCCAACCAAAACATAAAATCCTGCCTGTTTAATTCCCCTTGATGGAATTGATAGATCTTTGCTAAATTCTTTGTTCAGAATATCAGAAAAGTTTTCTGAATATTTCATGTAGGAAGATTGAGCCATCGACACCAGTATAAAATTTTCATCGTTTAATGCCTGGTAGCGTCCAGGATTATCTTCATATTGAATTACGCTATTTTCCCTTTCA
>CAZRMA010000287.1:0-5500 GCA_964600655.1 uncultured Ignavibacteriaceae bacterium | reverse complement strand
TTTCACCTTCAATGAAAACATTAATTGATAAGCTCTCAAATATTCCGGTTGATATAAAACCAGTATTTCAAATTGAGCAAGAAGTGAAGTAAGGAACTTAAAATGGAATAATAGATTATGAAAATCTAAACACCATTGTTCCAACACTCCATTTAACAAACTGGTGCTGTGTTAATCAAAGGTTGATGGGTGAGGTTTTTACATAAACCCAATTTCTTTAAAGAAATTGGGTTTATAATGTGTTATTAAAAAGTTGAAATATCAATAAAAATGAATTTAATTTTATCTATTTAATTCATCGTTCACAATTTTTGCTGCTTTATCTATTTGTTTTGCAAATTGCTCAAGTGTTTTTGAAACAATAATTATTTGTTTATCGGCTTGTTTCCAATCTCTTTGTTCAATCGCTTCTCTTACTGCTGGAATAGTTTTAACCCCGTAACCAGTATAAAATCCCGGGGCATATATTTCATGAATATACCACGGTCGTTCCGGCAATCCGTCTTTATTTGTTAGATATCTTTCAGTCTTCATTAATATTTCATTTAGATTTTTTAGAGAGGCTGAAGAAAGTTTTTTATTACCCTCCTTTAATATTCTAACCGCATCTTCATATGCTGATGAACTATTTTCTACTTGTGTTATAGAATTTTGTAGTGGTGCAAAATTTAAATAGGGTACCGGGTCTTTGGATTCCGGCGGATTGTAAATTTCGGTCGGATCGGATGCATATATATAAGCGCTGTCGCTTAATTTTTTGTTTTGCTCTTCTGTTCCTGCTCTCATATTATCGGTTAACTTTGAAATCTCGTTAAAATATTTTTGAATAGTTTCCGAAAACTTATTAAACTCAAATGGTAAAATATCTGATTCAGCTAAATTTAAAACTGCGTGCCCACCCGTTTGAGATAAAGTAATTCCATATTGAAATCCGGGATCACCAAATCTGATGTAATGATCGTAAGAATCGTAAATTGAATGGTATTCTCCTCCTCCGCTTTCCCCTCCGTAACCAATATTTAAGGATGCAACTCCTGCATGCTGCAGAAAAGGACTATAATCTGATCCTGAACCGAGAGGATAAATATGTAAATCCTTACCGTTTTCAGTATCCTTCTGTTCTTCTTTCGAGCCATTCACAAGAATGTTCGAGCGCCATCTTTTTGCAACACTTATATTTTTTTCGGGATCAGTAATTCCACTTGCGATGTCATTGACGAAATGTTCTAAAGTATGTGAACCGCCTGCATACAAAAAGCCTCTTCCATTTCCGTCTGAATTGATATAAGCCACAGCTTTTTGTTTAAGTTCATCAATATGTTCTTCAACCCATTCGGTTGAACCAAATAAACCTTCTTCTTCACCATCCCAGCTGCAGTAAATAATTGTTCGCTTAGGTTTCCATCCGGTTTTTAAAAGTTTGCCAATACTTTTTGCTTCTTCTAAAAGTGATACTTGCCCGCTTATCGGATCTTCCGCTCCATTTACCCAAGCATCATGATGATTGCCCCTAAGAACCCATTCATCAGGAAAATCTTTGCCAGGTATTTTTGCGATAACATCATACAACGGAACCATATTCCAGTTGGATTCTACTTTTAAATGTACTTTGGTTTTTCCAGGCCCAATATGATAAGTAATCGGCAAAGCCCCTCTCCAATTTTCAGGTGCAACAGGCCCTTCAAGTGAACTTAGAAAATGAACAGCATCACCATATGAGATTGGAATCACAGGTATTTTGGTTAGTGTTGCTGCATCTTTGATACTTAATCTTTTCGCATCTTCGGTCGCGCCTATGAATGGCGTTAAAGGGTCCCCGCTGTACTGAGGAAAATCTATAACAGAACCTCTTTGTACGCCGTATTCACTTCTGTATGAACCTTTGGGATAGACATCTCCTTCATAATAACCGTCTCCTTTTGGGTCCGAATAAATAATACATCCGATTGCTCCATGCTCTGCAGCAACTTTAGGCTTTATTCCACGCCATGCAGCACCGTAACGTGCAATTACAATTTTGCCTTTTACATCAACTCCATGTTCACGCAAAGTTTCGTAATCCTTTGGAACACCGTAATTAACATAAACCAATTCCCCGGTCACATCTCCATCAGCAGAATAAGCGTTATAAGTAGGAAGTTGTTCATCAAGTTGATCTGAAGTCCTATCTTCTTTTAGAGCCGGTTCCATGAGCTTTGCTGTATATTTTGTTGGTTCAGTCATTTCAAGAATTCTTGTTTTAGGAGTTGGGAATAGTACTTTGAATTTTTCAATGTTTGAATCAAATCCCCATGACTTATATAATGAATCAATAAATAAAGCATTACTTTTATCATAAGCTGAACCCAAATGATGGGGGTGTGCCGCAAGTCTTTTCATCCAGGTATCCAAATCGTTTTTATTCAGAGAAGAATCAAATTTTTTTTGCAGATGGGATAAAGGCATTTCTTGTGCAAATGGTTGGCTCACGAATAAAATAATAATTAATATTGAAAAGATAGTTGAAATTCGTTTCATTTTTATCTCGACTATAGGGTTATGATTAATTTTGGAAGCTTTGAATTTTTTCAATAAAAAAGAGCGGATTACAAAAGTAATCCGCTCTATAATTTTCCTCTACGATGCTGAAATTATTTTAAGAATATCATCTTCTTAGAAGTAACATATTGTCCAGCAGATAGTCTGTAAATATACACACCGGTTGAAACAGTTATATTATTATTGTTAGTACCATTCCAAATTGCCTGGTAATAACCTGCATCTTTTACATCGTTAAACAGTGTTTTAACTTTTTCGCCAAGTGTGTTGTAGATTTCCAGAACTACTCTTTCCTGCTTGGGAAGCTGGAATTTTATCGTAGTTGTAGGATTGAAAGGATTTGGATAATTCTGGGAAAGCTTAAACACAATAGGTACAGCGGTAACTTCCAAAGTATTTGAATAAGTGAAGCTTCCGTTAAAATCTATTTGTTTTAATCTATAATATAACTTCCCGCCTGAAGAGCTATTATCAACATAAGAATACGATTGTCTTTCAGTTGTTGTTCCTCTTCCAGGAATGTTTGCTATTTTACTAAATGTCTTGTTGTCAGCGCTTCTTTCTATGTCGAAGCCGGCATTGTTCTTCTCAGTTGCTGTTTCCCAGCTTAAAGTAACTTTATTTTCAACATTATTAGCTGTAAATGAAGCAAGTTCAACAGGTACCGGTGTTCCCTGAATGTTTAGATTATCAATTGCCCAACCCCAGCCGTTTGAAGCTGCATCAGCAAATAATCTAAATCTGAAAATGACTGTATCACCGGCATTGAAAGTATCTTCTATGTTAAACATGTGATTTCTAAATAAAGTAGAATCTCCTGTTCCTCCACTTGACCAGGCAGTATCAAAACGAGCATCATAGCCATCTAGTAATGGCAGCCAATTGATTCCGTCTTTCGTTCCTTCAACAATAACATAATCCCAGAAATTAGCATCTCCGAAAACGGTACCCGGATCGCCTTCTTCAACTAATGCTATATCATCATAACTAAAAGTAGCGTTAGATGAAGCAACAATTATTGGAATTAATAATTGGTAATTATAAGTGGTATTATTACTATAAGGGTGCGGCGATTGAATAGCGCCTGAACTGAAACCAGTTTGCTTAGCAATTGTAAAACCATTGCCTGAAAAATCTGTTGTTGTTGAGTCAAAATTATTAACATACATTGTTTGTGGAGCAGCTAAAACTTTATCATCAGATATTCTCATGTATGATTTAAAAGTATTGCCATCTTTATAAGCTACAACCTGAACAGAGTCTGTTCTTGTTACTGTTACATGCTCAAGAATAGTAGAATCTTTTGCTGCTTCATTAGTTCCTATTGTAGCGATGCTCATTCCATTAATATTAACATGTGTTGAATCATAGCCTGACCGTAGTGCAAATGGAATTACAAGTGCCCCTTGAGGATTTTGAGCCAATGGACTTAAACGAGGAGACAATGTTGCTGCAGGGGGTTCATAGCCAGACAACTCTGGAAGGCTGACAGACCAGATTCCTCTGCCATGAGTAGCAACAACTACTTCATCATTTACAATTACCATTTCCCTTACTGCCACAGCTTGTAAACCGTTATTTGCATAAGCCCAGCTTCCACCGCCATCTGTGGATTCATAAATTCCGATTTCTGTGCCTGCCCATATAATATTTGTATTATAAGGCATAACTAAAAGGCTAAACACAGCTACATCCGGGAATCCTGTTGAACTTACTGTATCTGTTCCAAACCCAGATATATCAGTCCATGTTTGACCAAGATCTGTAGTCTTTAAAATCTTTGGTGCTTTAGCAAATGAGAATAAAGCATATGCAGTGCTGTCTTTTACAGGATCAGTTTCAATGCTTGAGGTACGGCCCAATGTAACGGCAGTGTAATTATTTGTTGCATTGAATGTAAGGCCGCCATCTGTAGAAACTACGGGTTTGCTGCTGCTTGTCATACCGCTTGCCGCCCACACAATCTGTGGATTAACAAGTGATATCTTTATTTGAGCAAAAGAAGCGGTGCCTGAAAAATTAGAACCAGTTGGAGTTAAAGTCCAGCTATCTGCAAAATCATCCGATCTCCAAACTCCTGAGGCACCGATAGCAAAAACCAAATCGGGATCTTGTTTTGATTTAGCTAATTTCGTTATAAAAGGACCGCTATTTCCAACATCAGTTAGTCCATTCGAAGAACCTGCATTATTCCAGGTTGCCCCTCCGTCAGTGGTTTTATAAATATTATTAAATTGTGAAGATTCCAGCATCTGATTAGCGTCACCATAATTCCATACTGCTTGAAAACCATCACCGCTTGGCGCAGGGCTCCATGAAGTTGTATTATCCGGATCCGCAGGTGAATACCACGAACCATTATCTTGTGTTCCTCCGATATATTTATTACCACCATTCATTTTATCTACACCATAAAATTGGGTTGTATTATACCCATTTTTGGTATTTGTAAAAGTAGCTCCTTTATCATCGGAATAAGTAACGCCGCCATCATTTCCGTTAACAAGTCTAAAGCTTTGAGTTGCTTCATTTGTTTTGACTAGTGTGATATTATGCTGATCGGGATGAACGCCTTTAGAAGTTCCTCCAAATCGTTGATAAACATCTGCTATAGGAGTTGCGGTTAAACGTTTTGTAACGAAATTACCCCAATTAATTCTTAATGTGGACGCAGGCAAATTATTTGGATCCCAGGTTCCGCCTGAAGCAAGAGTAGGCCAGATAGAAAAAATATTTTTATATGGGAAAGCATCATCTTTTGCAAGCAATGTGTCTGGGGTAGCGCTATATGGGACAGCATTTATGAACATGTATTCTCTTTGAGGATTTGATCCATCAAATGGAATCAAGTCAAAAGCGCCGTCATTAGCCCAGTCTCTAAAGGAAAATGAAATTTGCTGGTTGTTAGTAATATCCCAAACTTCAAAAGGAACATCAATGTAATCTTTATATTCATAAACAC